>JABDLW010000905.1 GCA_013001805.1 Saprospiraceae bacterium
ACTCTGCGTTGCAAATACCCGTCCGACTGGACATCGGTCCGGGCGGGCTCAGCAGAGCTTCGGCTATGCTTGTGTTTTGCGCCCACCGACGATAAATGTCGGGGCATGGCTTGATTAGACCTTAAATAATCTCAGAATTACTCAACATATTTTACTTCACAAAGTACTAGTTTCTGGTTTCCAGAACAACTACAGGCATTATTGTAATTCACTTACCACTTTAATCACTCCATTCATGGTTCGCCAATGACCTGGAAAAGTGCATACAAATATATATTCTCCCACTTCATTGGGTACATCCCAGATGATATCACGCATTTCACCAGGATCGACCAGTCCTGCTGCCGCAAGCACCACGGTGAGCTCTGGTATGTATTCTTTTTCGACCCCTACACTGGATTGAGCCATCTGATCTGCGGTCTTCCCAATCATCTCCAGGCTACCAGGAGAACCGATTAATAAATTGTGCTGCATCCCATCATTGTTTGAAAAAACAATTTTGACCCGTTCTCCTGCCTGTACAGAAAACTCTTCCAAGTCATATTTCATTTGATCGGGAACAGTGGCCATCTCGATCACCCGATCAATATCATTTTCTGCATCGGGGAGGGATTTGCTTAATTCCTGGGCGTAGGGTCCATGAAATTTCATGAACAAATCTGCAATTTCCATCCCCTCTTCAAACACCTCACGATTGGGGAAAAATTGTTCCTCCACCTTGTATTTCCAGGTGCCGTTAAGGTCAATTTTCTCACTTCCCAATTTTAGAAAAAGGTCTTCGTCATTGCCATAAATTCCCCCTCGACCGCCACTATCTGAAATTTTAATCGTGATTTGATTTTCTCCATCCTTTAAGAGGCCGGCTGGAATTCTATAACTGCGTGCATCATTCCAGGCCCGGGTCATCCCCCCTATTCGCTTACCGTTGATATAAGTATCATCCGTATCGTCAATCGGGCCAAGACTCAACTCTCCGGATCTGGCGGCTTGGTTACCATTCAGGGTAAACTCTTTTCTCGTCCAAATGATGCCATCAAAATCTTGTAATTCCGCTGCGTTGGTTTCAGACCAGCGTGAAGGCGTCTCCAACTCCTTCCAATCTTCTGTGTCGACATCACTACCGGACCAGTCAATTTCCTCAACCTCTTCCTGAAATCCTGAGGCAATTTTGTCCGGGGTGTTCTGGTGCATTGCCTTTATAAAGTTTTCCTTATGCCGCACGGCGCCCACATAGACAGCACGTGATAACCATTCATCAGCTTTGATGCGTTCTTCCTGCGATAATTTAAATAGCATTGTCCCTATTTGATCCGAAGGTGCCTGATCGATCAAATACAAGATAGCCGCGAGAGACACTTGTGCATTCTCATCTTCTAATAATTTTTCCGCTAATACTTTATTTAGATGTGCCGGTCCTTTAGGAAGTACGTGTAAGGCATTTTTTCGCACGGCAGCCGAAGGATGAGATAGTGCAGTATAAACTACGGATATCACCTCTTTTTCGCTGTCATTTATTAATCCCAGACCCTCAAGGGTCCATAAGGCATGAATAGCGCCGGGAGATATGCCAATTTCATCAGTACTTTTATCATTGATTAAATTAATCAACTCATTTTTACTGTCAACAGATTTACTCTCCACCAATAATCTTTGTGCATGCAATCGCCAAAACAAATTATCATTTTCCAGAGTGGCCAGGCAATTCTCTAATTTATCATTAGCTAAATCGGGATAACTCACTTTAGATGCCGTATTACTTACTATGCGATAGATGCGACCGTGCTGTTTGTCTCTTAGCGGGTTGACATGCGCATTTCCCGGTCCATTTTCGAAACCGGGAGGAGTTGGGTTATGTTGAATTATAAAATTATACCAATCCAGAACCCATACAGCTCCGTCCGGACCTACCTGAGCATGCACCGGCCCAACCCATTCATCGGAACTAGCCAATAAATTACCTCCATCCTTTTCAATAAATCCCGCACCATCTGGTTCGATAATTGCCCGGTGCAATAATTTTCCAGTGGGTTCACAGACCAGGGCAATGCGATTCCAATATTCTTTTGGAAAATTTCTTGCCGTATATAAGTGATGTCCGGCAGCCGCAGTAAATCCTCCAAAAACATCCACCTGACGTACATTGGCCGTATTGGGATGAAATGCATAATGACCATCAATCTTTTTTACGCTTTTTATTTTCAATCCTTCAACTCCCTCGAAAAAGCGATCCGGTATACCTAGAAAAGCACTGTGTGTATTATTTGCTGTAGAGATCAAAACATCAAATCCTTCGGTAAATCCCAATCCCCAGGTGTTATTAGACGTAGCTCCCATAAATTCCAAAGATGAGCCATCCGCTTGGAAACGATAAGCCCCTTGCTTAAAGCTATGATCCGTATCTCCAACTTTACCCTCAAAAGCAGAGTAGCCGACAACGCCCCAAATTTGGTTGTCAAAACCATACTGTAAATTCGACGGACCGGCATGGGTATCGAATGTACCCCAGCCGGAAAATAAGATGCGGCGTTCATCGGCCACATCATCTCCATCTGTATCCCTTAAGAATAAAAAATGTGGGGCTTGCGACACGATAACTCCGCCGTTGGAAAACACCAGGCTGGTTGGTACGCTCAGATTATCGGCGAACACTGTAAATTTATCCCCTTTGCCATCGTCATCAGTATCTTCGATGATCTTAATGCGATCATTTCCGATTCCATCGGTTACATTTATTTCGTTGGGATAGTCTTTAGTTTCAATTACCCATAAGCGACCGCGGTGATCCCAGGCCATACTAATGGGATTGATAACATCGGGTTCGGCGGCAAATAATTCCAATGAAAATCCCGGAGGTATTTGAATGCGTTTCTGTGATGCCACTGGATCCAGAGGTGCTTGCAATTTTGGTGCAGGATCTCGGTCTTCATAATTTGGAATTTTTGCCTCGGAATAGGTGAGCACGGGCAAATCCAAGCTGTCAAGAGCTGTAGCTTTCGCATCACCGATTACCCAATGAAGCCCCCTTCCCAATAGATCGTGAAATTCTGGTTTGGACCAGGTGCGTTCGTCATGTCCTAAAGCTGTGTAAAACACTCTTCCCTTTCCGTATTCTTTGACCCACGCATAAGGCTCATTGCCATCCGGATCTTCACGCTCCATCAAAACATGAATATCTTTGGCAAATTTGGTATGCTTATAAGTTTCATCCCAGGTGGTAATAGACTCAAAGCCCGATAGTGCTGGGTGATCCGGCTCGATCACTTTGGTGGTGAATGTGGCGGTATCATGCGACTCGAATTGCCCACCAATGAGCCTGACTACTTCCCGGGAATTGCGAAAGCAGTAGCTCGCACAATGCACAGGAAAAAATCCCCCACCTTGTTTTACGAAAGATAGGAGTGCCTTTTCCTGCGGGTCCGATATTTCATCATGATTGGCATAAAGCATAAGTGCATCATAGTCCTTGAGAATACTTTCATTAAGAGCATTGGGATCTGAAGTGTAGGTGAAATAATATCCTTTCGGTGCCAATGCAGCTTGTAGCATCGGCATATATACACTCGAATTATGATTCTCACTATCATGACCCAGGAACAGCACCCGCATGGGACGTGGTTCGATGGGCCCATCAGAGGGAGATTGACACGAAAAAATGGCAATGACCAGAAAGCCAAAGATTAGCTTTAGTAGTTTCATAATATTAAGATTCTCTCTTCACAAGATAGCAATTAGCCAATCGATTAGAGAAACCAGATATTTGATTCACTTGATTCTCTGGATTTGCTTGATTGCATTTCCAATAGTCGAACGTGGGACTCGCCAGTGCTCATCTATTTTGACTTTCTTTGGCTTACCTCGCTATTCAAATCTATTTAGTACTTTGGATAGCAGAAACCAAACATCTTATTTGTGAACATTAATATTTCGAAAGATGCCGGGGAATTGGGCGTAACGGCAGCAAATCAAGCAATCGCCCTTATCAAAGGTGCTCTGCAAGAAAAGGAGCAAATAAACATTATACTTGCCACCGGGGCAAGCCAATTTGAAGTGCTTAATAATTTAGTTTTGGCTGACATACCCTGGGAAAGGGTCACCATGTTCCATCTGGACGAGTACATTGGCATGTCTGACTCTCATCCAGCAAGCTTTAGAAAATATTTGACCGAGCGATTTTTACAAAAGATCGATTTTCGTTGTAATTATCACCTTATAAATGGTGAGGGCGATGCCACTAAGGAATGTGAACGCATATCGGATCTGATTCTTAAGCACCCCATTGATGTTGCCCTAATCGGAATTGGGGAGAATGGACACCTGGCATTTAATGATCCTCCGGCCGACTTCGATACCGAAGTACCTTATCTGATCGTCGACCTTGATCAGGCCTGTCGGCAACAACAATTTGGTGAAGGTTGGTTTGCAACATTTGATGATGTGCCTGTAAAAGCCATTTCGATGAGTATTCGCCAGATTTTGAAAAGCAAACATCTCATCGTATCCGTTCCTGACGAGCGTAAAGCTGAGGCAGTAGGCAATGCTATCAATGGGCCTTTGACTAACATGTGTCCGGCTTCGATCCTGAGAGATCATTCAAGTTGTTTTCTTTATCTTGATCAGGCATCAGCCTCCAAATTATAGAGAATGTCAACTTTAGATCTTACTATTTTGATCTCTTATTTTATCGGCATCACGGTCTATGGTCTGTGGATTTCGCGAAATACCAAGTCAAGTGACAACTACTTCCGAGGTGGTAGAAAATTCAAATGGTGGACTATGATCGGTCAGGCATTTGGTACCGGCACACACGCTGAAATGCCAGTCGCACAAGCAGGAGCTGCATTCCAGGGTGGATTTGCCACCATCTGGTATCAATGGAAAAATCTTCTGATCACTCCCTTATATTGGCTTTTGGCTCCCTGGTATCGGCGAAGTGAAAGGACGACCATTGCCGAAATGGTGAGAGATCGATACGGTAAGAAATTAAGCCTGTTTTATACGATTTTCGCGATTCTGTTTTTTGTTTTTATCATGGGTGCTATGCTGCAGGGCGCAGCCAAAGTGATCTCGGTTGCAACCGATGGTATGGTGTCGTCTAATTGGGTTGTAGTCGGTATGACAGTAGCATTTATGATCTATAGTTTTTTCGGAGGTTTGGTTGCAGCCGCTCACACCGAGTTTATTCAAGGCATGTTTATCATTATTCTTTCCTTTTTATTGATACCGGCGGGATTAAATGAAGTGGGTGGTTTCTCGGAAATGAGAAATGTGTTACCGGAAGATTTTTTCCAGCTCTTTTCCGAAGAAAGCGGTTTGGGTGCCTTTACCATCGCTATGTTGGCGGTAAATGGGCTGGTAGGCATCACTGCACAACCACACATGATGTCCATGTTTGCCACCGGTGAATCAGAAATGGTAAGTCGCGTGGGACAAACCTATGGTAATTTTGTAAAGCGAGTGGTCACCATAGGTTGGACCCTAACCGGCCTTTTGGTAGCGGCCATCG
>JABDLW010000013.1 GCA_013001805.1 Saprospiraceae bacterium
AAAACAATGTAACCGCGAATCTCATTTCGCGGGTTTCGAGAAACGCTGCTATAATCTGATAAACGAGGTAACCGCGAATCTCATTTCGCGGTCTTGGAAAATGGAGGTAATTAGGCCGCATATGGGAATAAAAAGGAGAGCCGCGGATCTATATCCGCGGTGTTCTGTTACACGAAAAATAATTTGCCAGTACATCTATATTTTCTAACGGATTTTATGTTTGATACGGAATTAAAAAGAGAGCCGTGGATCTATATCTGCGGTGTTCTTGAAATACAATCAATGTTTCTCAGGAGCAGAAATCACACCTAAATAACGTCCCATCCAATAAGGCAAGAGGTAAATATCTCCACTGGCCTCTGATCTGGCACCACCATTTCTATCTATCACAAAAGTATTGGTATTGTGTTTATAAATAGGTTTTTCATCCGGAGGCAGCACTGTTTTTGTCGTTTGACCCCGAAAATTTGGCGGAATCAATTCAATGTCTTTGCGATGGCTATTTTGGATCGAATAATCAATGAGATCCAACGGAAACTCCTTTAGATACCAAATAGATTCGTCGAGGTCAAATAGTTCGGCCCCAGTCATGGCGTAGCAGAAATTCCAAAGGGCATCTTTTTCCGGTCGTTCGATATTCCAGTGGTTTTTAATTGTCTCTCTGTATTTCTTCTGAAGATCTGCATCAAATGCATAAGGGTATAAGTACCAATAGCTAAGAAAGTACATTTCATCATCCGAATGATTCCAGGATTCTGATAGCATAGCACTTAAATCATCCGATTTTTTTACCCCAATTCGTTCCATCGGGAGTAAGAGATTTTCAAGATAGCCGTGGTCTTTAAAAAGACGTAATGCCTCTGCTTTATACTTTTCATCTTGAGTGAAATGATACGCGGCTTGCAAAAAACCCGTGATATTTGACGAATTGAGTTTTCGATCACCGACGCCCACGGGAAATCCATTCACATATTCAGGATTCCATCTGCCCCAGCGGGTCGGTTTTCCATCGATATCCACCAGATAAAGATCGTTTTCAATAATGTGATCCGTCATATCAGTAATGAGTCCTATGGCCCGGTCCTTTATGGATTGATCGGGAATGATTTCGGCAATCAGACAGAAGGCAAAATAATGTCCAATGGATTCATCACTGCTGGTCGTACCCTTCCAATCCCAGTTGGGGTGATCGGCTTTACGCCACGCATCCCGATCGTGCAAAGCATAGCTTCTGCGTTCGAAAGAGCGGGACAAAAATCCTGGAATGGGATTGATATCGTTGAGTCTCTCCATCGCCTCAAATGACTCAATGACATTTTGATAAGCCTCAGGAGAACCGGTCACTTTATAGCGGAATAACTGACTGACCAGGTACATGGAGGTCCACAAGCCATCATTATCGGAATCAACAACACTTCCGGTACTTAAATCGCCCGGCGTCTGCATGACGAATTGGGAACTATTAAATCCATGACGGATATGACGGGCACGCACCTGTCTTTCATAATGCATGGCTTTATCTTCTAACGTCATTGGTTCAAAGGAAATGACGGACAAGCCTTTTTGTGAAAGGAGAAGGACTGACTCATTAGGTCCTGCCGAAATATCAACGACGTAATCATCAACTAACCAGCGCCGTGAGGCATAGTAGTTAATCTGAGCTTTATCGTCTACGGAATATGCCCCATTTTTAGTGCCCACCCAAAGTTTGCCTTCGATTTCAGCCAGGCAGGTAATGCTGGTAGCGGGCAACCCGGTTAGTATTTCAATCAGTGTAAGGTCTGATTTATTATAATGTAAAATGCCATTTTCGGAGCCTGCATAAAGATCATGATTATTCGAATGCACGAGCATACATGTCAATGTGATGTCCTGGTCGATTACTTTGGTCAATAGCTGTGTATTGGGATCAAATGTAGCTATGGATGATTCAAACAATAGCCAAAACACTTTTTGGTTGGGATCATACTTTAATTCTATCAGATTTTGACTTTTGTCCAAGGCACCTGACCAGGCTAACTCATTTTTCTGGTAAAAATGTAAATGTGATTCGGAAGCCAGTAGAAATTCGAAATGTTCTCCTGCGGCCACGAAACTTGCTCCGGAAAGATCGTGATTGATCAATACTTTTCCTGCCCAGGCATTTGAAAAAACTGACTTGTCTGTAAGATAAAGAAATTGGTTCTTGTAGTTCTCAAGTGCTTTGATCGAAAGATCAGTCATGAAACGATAATGATGATCCGATGTCAGCAGGTCCTTATCTGGTCGTAATATTCCGGTGTTTGAAAGTATCTGAATGTTGCCATTTCGATCACTGGCTATCTGTTTTAATTTTATTTTATATTGATCTCCAACCTCATAGAGGTGACTCTTGTCCTGAAAAAACAGAGTATCCACATAAAGGGTTTTTTGACCTAAAACCATGGGGATGTGAATGATTGTGCAAATTAAAAATAGTGTGTATAGTCTGGACTTACTATGTCGAAAATTCATATTTAAGAATGTTTTTATTTGGTTCTTTCTTTTACTCGTTCAGAATTCTTATGGAGTCAGGTCGCGTTTTGTACTTGTGACGGTAATGAAAGTAGATCTTCTCTTACCTGGCTGCTCATAAACCTGTCTATTATTTGCGTTCGGATAATCGTATTATCCCAATTATTTAAGGATTCAGATAAGCTCTTCTCTTTATTGCTGGTTTAATCTTTGAGTGATGCGAAACGCTGCATGATCTCTTTCCAGTTAGTGAAAATAATATCACGATCCTTGAGAAAGGAACGGACTTCGGGATCCGCAAACATTTCTGCTTCCCACACCCGTTGCTGCCAGGAATTGGTAATTGTTTTTAGATTGTCAGAATAAATGGAAGGGTGAAAAATGATTTCCGAAAGACCCGATGGCAGTTCATCGATAAGTTTGTAAAATAGGTCGCATTTTTCAGCATAAGTTCCAGCTGATGGTACCGAGGTAAAATAATCCAATTTCGGTAAGGAATAATCTTCAATCAGTTGGATAAGGCGTTCAGTAATGGGATATCCTGCCTGCCGGAATTTTTGCACCAGTTCGGCACTATTGATTTCGATCACCATGGCAGGAATCTTATATTCCTCAGCTATTTTCATGTAGACTTCCGTGTAGTCGTTGTCCCCGTAGAGTGTACCCATGTGTGTATCAATGTGCGATGGCTTCAAGCCCAGTGCGAGGGATTTTTCAATTTGTGCTCTGATTTCTTTTTCTACCTCGTTGGCACTGGCATTGTTGACCACCTGGCGCACCGTATGCCAGAGTTTATCATTATCATCAAGTAGACCCGGTACCTCTCTGGTACTGCTAACTGGTCCCCAACGATAAGTTTTCCATTCACTGGTAAGGGTCAAATGCAGACCGATGTCATATCCGGGATGCTTCTGACTCCATTCTACCAGATCTTCAAAAGCCGGGCAAGGTACCATGGCGGAGGCAGACTGAATTTCCTTATTTTCCAATTGGCTAAAGACCGCCTCATTTGCCTCGGTACACATACCTATATCATCAGCGTGAAGAATGATTACTTTTTTCCCTGCTGGAAACCCAAGCTTTTCTGCCCAGGTTTGACCAAATACGAAATGGTTTAAAAAAATGATTATTGAAAGGAGCAGGATGTTCTTCATAGATCGTCTTTCTGGTGAGTAAAAAGAAGTTTTTCTATTGCAACCGTTCGAAATTTTCGGGTATTTTATTTATCAATCGATTTGGGCTCTCATCTTGTTTCACTAAATCGAATGCATCGTACAGTTCGCCAATGGCAGTATATGCAGTGTAAGCCAGGATGTTTTCCTTGATCGAAATGATTTGGTATAATTGTGTATTGCCCGCTCTGCGATCCATCCATGCCTTTTCTCCCACATCATACATTTTTGGGCCACTGACCGAAACGACATATACAGTACCACTTGTCAGATCCTGCAGATTGGTTCCTGAATCGTCATTAGTCACTGTACCACGGCCATAAGCATGATCGTGCCCTTGCAAAACAATGTCTACTTTGTGTTTGTCAATCACTGGTTTGAGCGCGGCTCTTAATTCCGGGTTGTCACGATCCGGTTTGGTTGAAAATAGTGGATAATGTAAAGTGATCACGTGCCATTTTCTTGGGTCGTTAAGTAAAATAGAATCCAGCCACCTTACTTGAGCCTTACTGTAGTATTCCGACTCATCGATTTGTTCAGCGTCGAGTGAAACTATTTTCATGTCCGGATAATTTACCTGATAGCAAGTTTCCTCCAGACCTTTGGGTCCATTCGTAGGTAAGGCAAACTGAGGCCTCCATTGTGGAGAAAGCACTACGTTACTGTATTCATGATTTCCGGGTGTCATAATGCTGGGGACTGTGGCATGAATAAATGCTCCGGCGTAGAAC
>JABDLW010000069.1 GCA_013001805.1 Saprospiraceae bacterium
GGCCTGCCCGGCATGCCATAGCAGACGGGTCAATCAGATAGCTACGGCTATCTTTCTTCCTCCAGCCTTATCGGGCTCGCATCTTATTAAATTTTTCCACATTCAGAGGTAAATAGAAATACCAATAATTAAAATCCGATGAATAACAGTCAGAAACTTTTAGCCATAAAATTGATACATACCTTAATCTGGAGCATTTTTGTACTACTGATTTTTCATATCCTTTATTCCGGACTCACGGGCAAAATAAACACCTCAACCTGGCTCGCAATCGCTCTCATTTTTGGTGAAGGGATTATACTTCTGATTTTTAAAATGTTTTGCCCCTTGACAATTATCGCCAGAAAATATTCAGATTCAGAAAAAGACAATTTTGACATTTTCCTTCCAAATTGGCTGGCCAAGTATAATAAACTAATTTTTACTTCCATTTTTATTGTCGCGTTGATTCTCGTTCTCATTCGATCATTCATCACCTAAGCATATTAGGTTGAACCAGATCGGACCTTGATGAAGGTAGTTTCCATTGGTTTATTTTGCCAATAAAGTTGCAGTCACATAAATGCTACCGTGTACCATCACTTGTACTGAACCCTTTTTTGCAGTACAGAAATCCTGCCACCTGAATCAATCATTCAAGATCCAGGGAGAATGTCAATCTTTTGATCAAATTATTTGTATTTTGAAATCAAATATGAATTTGCCAAAATATGAGATTTTTGACTGCTTTATCCAAGACTTTACTGATGTGTATACTATTACTGTCGAGTTGTTCCTCGCCCGATCAATCGGGTGATGATGCAAGCTCCAAGGCTCCCTATCAATTGATGAATGTTGATCCCGGTCATTTTCACGCAGGATTGGTACAAAAAGAAATGCTTGAAGACGTGGACTCAACCGTATACGTGTATGCACCAGCCGGGCCCGATGTGCAGGATCACCTGAATAGAGTTGAGAGCTACAACACCAGAGAGGAGAATCCTACGCATTGGAATCAGATCATCTATACCGGACCAGATTTTTTTGAAAAGATGATTGCAGAAAAGCCGGGCAACATCATGGTCGTTGCCGGCAATAATGCTAAGAAAACAGAATACATTAAAAGAGCTGTGGAAGCCGGAATTAACGTTTTGGCCGATAAGCCCATGGTAATCAATAGTAAAGATTTTGATATGCTAAAGGAGTCTTTTGATATAGCGCAACAGAATAATGTGCTTCTTTATGATATCATGACTGAACGCCATGAGATCACTATTATGATCCAGAGGGAAGTGTCACAAATACCTGGTCTATTTGGAGAATTGGAAACAGGATCGGTAGAAGATCCTGCCATTACCAAAGAATCCGTGCATCACTTCTTTAAATTTGTTTCCGGCGCACCACTGAAGCGGCCAGCATGGTTTTTTGATGTCACTCAACAGGGAGAGGGTATGGTTGATATCATGACTCATTTAGTGGACATGATTCAGTGGGAATGTTATCCAGAGCAAATCATTGATTATGAAAAAGATATCGAGATTCAAAATGCCAGAAGGTGGGCCACGGAGCTTACACCTGCTATGTTTAAAAGGGTAACGTATATGGACGATTACCCGGATTATCTGAACAAGGATATTGTAAATGATTCGATACTGAAAGTATATTCCAATGGCGAAATCAATTATACCCTCAAAGGTACCCATGCCAAAACCTCCGTTATCTGGAATTATGAAGCACCGGAGGGAGCCAAAGACACCCACTATTCCATTATGCGGGGTACAAGGGCCAATCTAATTATCCGGCAGGGAGAAAAGGAAAATTACATCGCCACACTCTATGCCGAAAAGAGCGGTAATCAGTCGGATGCAGAATTTCAAACTGACCTGGAAACCGCCATCAGCGGGCTACAAACCAAGTATGCTGGTCTGGCGGTAGTGCAAGATGGCGATGAATTCAGAATCGATATTCCGGATAGGTTAAAAGTGGGCCATGAAGCGCACTTTACCCAGGTGGCAAAAAAATACCTTAATTATCTCAAGGAGGGAAAGATGCCCGATTGGGAAGTCCCTAATATGCTCGCCAAGTATTATACGACCACTAAGGGGTATGAATTGAGCCGGTAACGGCAATCCGGCAGGCAGATCTTAGTTGAATGTAATTAAACCCGTTCCCTTACTCAGGGGTATGTCTACCAATTCATTACTGGAGCGTTCAATTGATTTTCCATTAGCCAGGATATTTGATCGCCTCTTTTTGAATTTGAGTGTCAGTACAGCGTCGGCATGTACATAATATTGAAGTGAACCATCCATCGACAATTCGAAGGTAATGAGTTGATCTGAAGTCAATCCCAAATCTTTATCACTATAGTTCTTGGCCTTTGCGACAAAGATTTTGTCGTCGTTCCAGGTCACAGCCAGAGCATCCGTCACAAACTCTTCGACTTCAAAGCGATCACCGGGATGTGTAGTAAAGGCAAAATTGTGCCCCTCAACAACACCATGAACAAACCTGGATTTCGCTTCTGCGATCAGCTCCGGCACATCATTCTGTTCGGATGATGTTATCAAATTGGCCATCACCAGAGGCTGATGATCGGTCCGCGCAGTGATAGTAAGCATACCCTCGCGCTGCAGTGGTCTCACATTTCGCAATGTTTTCAAATAATGCGGAGTTTCCACTGCCTCCACTGACAGTTGCTCAGGAGCCAAATGAAACATATGCATGGCATGGTTATTTTTGAGGATGCTGGATCGCTTCTCTCCGGCCTGAATGTCTTTGAGAAATGCCGTCTGATAAAGCAACGTTACGTCGACATCTTTCTCACCCGGAAATGCAACATCCAGCATGAGTACAACCCCTGGTTTCAAATATAGTACATTGCGTCTGAGCTGGTTTACTTTACTCCAGTAGAGTCTGCCAATATCACCTGTGACAAAGGCCGCATGTTTGCCATCGAGAAAGTGTGAGATAAACGCATAGTCATCAAAACCAGGAGCAAAATGGAGATGGTCCCCAACTCGTTGACTTTGTTGATTGCCATCGATCAAGATTGTCGAATGACCTACCGGTTGGGTAAGCCATGACTCATAAAGTGGATCATCATAGTAATCTGAATTACCTAGTGGTCTCTCCTCCACGAAAATGTTTCCCTGATCAGCCAGCCAGATACTGCCTTGATCCATATGTTGGTGATTGTATGCGGGCCCACTTCTCATCACAAAAACAAAATCATCTGAATCCCATCCACCTTTAAAAACAACGGTGCCCAGATCACGAAATACTTTAACCGGATTTTCGTCAAACGGATCTTTTTGTGGTAACTCCGAGGTATTGAAAAGAATATCTTCATAAGTATAATTTCGCGAGCGTTGTTTTTCCGCAGATGTATAGGGAGACTCAGCATTGGCCACGTAGTTTGTAGAGTGATCATTTAGGAAATGGTAAAACCAGCTTAATCGGGGATCCCTCGATTTATTGAGTAAGTAGGCCCAGTTCTTAGCTGAGGTCAAGTGGCCATGAGAATCACCATACTCAAACCATCTTTTGCTTTTTATCAGACCAGCCCATATATATTCATTATAAGTGCCGGTGAGAGGTGCAGATAAATCAACATTAAAAACATTCTCCAATGAAGGCAGGCTATAAGAGAGATTTGAAAAACTGTAATTGTTGTATCCGAAACCTTCTCCCCATCCCCCATCTTTGGAATCAGTTACATGATGAAGAAACCTGTTAAGTTTAAGTATGGCTCCCGTAAAATAGGGCTCAATATTCTTCGTCTCTTCGACATCTTCAAATATGGCACTAAGACACATAAGCGATCCACCTACGGTCATAGCCAGCCAATTAGAGGTAGCGGCAGTAATATTATCGTTGTATATATAAGTACGATGTACCCCTTTGACAATATTTTTCATAATGGCAGAACAGACTAATTCACGCTCCTCCGGAGTGAAGAGATGATAAACCAAATCGTAAGCTTCCGCCACACGATGCGCCCAGCTTCCGGTACGATGCTCACTAAATCGTCCGCGCTTCGTTTGCCAGGGATGCGTCCAATCGGGCCAGGTTGCCAAACGAAGCAATACCTCCTTCACGTACAGTCCTGCTTCCTGGTCTCCTTGAAATGTATAGGCTCGAGCATTGAGACGGAGTGCTTCTCCGGTATGATAAATTCTGGATCCCCAGGCATCCCATGTGGCAAGCCAGTCTTCATCAGGAAACTGATCAAGATCATAAACCAGGCTTTCTGGTGGAATTTTTAATCGCTGAGCCTGTGCATTAGCGGCCATATCAGTAGCTAGATCGCGAAATTTCTCTTCGCGGAATCGCACCCCCAATTCTTCTCTTCCCAAAGAATCGAAGAGCAACCGTGGATGATGCCCGCCCCTATCTCCGGGTGTAATATGAATACTAAAAGCAGTTTGGCCGATCTGACTCACGTCATCATATGCCTTTAGTGTCGCCAGAAATAATCCATTGGGAAAATCCAATTGCATTGGCTCCAGGTGCCATTGCCCTTCCACCTGACTTAGATTACCCCGAAAAACATGATTAGTGGTATCAGAAAAGACCGAAATATCCAAACTTACTTGCTCGGCTTCTTTCATCCACTGACCACTTAAATTGAATTCTGCATGCTGGCGATAATGTCTAGCTGGAATATAGGTTTTAAATTCGGGAAGTTTGTGCATCTGTGGTTCAATAAATTTAAATGGAGCGGGTCTTGCAGCACTAAAAACTACATCGTCCAGACCAAAATAAATGGGCATATCAGGGTCAGCGTCTGGAAACTTTGCGAGATGTGCCAGTGCGAATATTTGAATCTTATCTTTCCCGGCAATGGCTGGATTTTCGCGGATCAAATCACTGTAGGTTATGGTCACTTGCTGCCAGCTATTTAATTTAATGTTAGCAAGATCCACATCCAATTTTCCATATTCACCTGCTGCGAACCTCACTTTGTACCATTCACAAGTTTGATTTGTTTTCAAGTAGTATCTAAAACTCAATGTAGCGCCGGGAATCAGATACATGTCAAGTAATTTTTGAGCTCCCGCATAATTATGTACTGCTGTATATGGTGTCACTTTCTGTACTATTGAAATGTTGGGGTCTCTGGGCATGATTTCGTTGACTCTAAAATTTTGATTGTAAGCAATATCCTGCCATAAAGGATAAGAAGCCCATGCTCCCAGGTCCCGATCTTCAAAATCCTCACGGTAGATCCAGGGCTCTAAAACAAAGAATTCCGGTGAAACACTCTGCACTGCGACCGTTTGTTGATTCGAAGCATTTTCACCTCCGATTGAAGAATCGATGTGTTGCCCACTCAAGGCTATAAGAATGGAAAGAAATAAATTAAAAATCATAAATGGTCTGACTTTGCTTTTTTTAAATATTTTGACTTAGCTAATATTTCCCTCCTTGATTTGGGGAAATCATAACGTTATTCAATTATTTCCTGGGCGCAAGTCCCTTTTGAAAAACACCCTTTTTCGAAACTGGAACTCGATTATTATCTTCAAGAATCTCCGAAATCTTATTTTCCGGATCTATGCTGATGAACAAATTTCCCGAATAGGAGACATTAGTAAAAACCACGTTCTCGCGCTTGGCGACAAAATCCACCGGTCCCGCTATCCCATCAATAGTATATTCATCCAGCACCTTGTCCCCATCGAGTAATCGCACCGCAATAGCCTTGGCCGGGGCGTTTCCCAAATTATGAATTACACAGTGAATGCTATTGTTTTCAAATTCAGCGTCCCAAATGTCGATTGCCAGATCCGCCAGTGCGGTTGGTCGTTGCTTGGATATAATTTTCTTAAGTGTGATTGCCACCGGGATATGGGATGGTATGGGCAATTTAACCCGGTCAAACCTGGTAAGGTCCTTTTCTGTCTCCCAAATCACTTTGCCTGCTTCCCCATTGCCAAGAGGGTCTTCCAGGATATTGATGCGATATCGTCCATCTTTAATCCGGCATGGTTGCATGACTAACTCTGTCATCTCCTTGCGAAAAGAAAAAGCAGCTACTCTCAGGCTATCATCATCCGCATACAAGACTACCCGTGCTAAATCAGGGCCACCTCCGGCAGGCCAAATAACGGCTAATTTCAGATGTGCATCCAATCGTGTCCCTCTCTTTCCCCCCAACATGTACGTATACATATTATTGGCACCATATGGTGAGTAATCATCCCGGTGTACATTGGATTCGGTAAATCGATAAAAAGAATAGTCATCGAGCACGGAAGTATAGCGTCTGAATTCTTCAGCAAGTTCTTCTAATCCCTTGGATACGTAAGCTCCTTGCGGCACATCATTCCCCCAATACCAATTAAATACATTGAATGAAGACTTAAATCCATCGGCAAAATAGTTGATTGGTGTTTTGCTTTTATCTTCCAGCCTCCAGGCAGACTCCAGCTCTCTCTCAAAAGCATAGGCCTGACCCAGGTTGTTTACTACACTATTATATCGCTCGCTGATGAAATCGCCAATATGCATTCGATCCATTGGGAAAATATTGCAGTAACCGTCTTTAAAGTATCTGGTCTTCTCCAATCCCTTGTGGGTAGCGTCGATTAAATAGCGGGCATTTTCATTTCCGTCCAGCGGTAAATCCGGTTGATGACTGCTTAAAAAGAGGACATCATCATTCCATCCACCGCCCAGTTGCCCGTCTGCATTCTGTCTTTCGGCCCACCAGTTTGCAATTTTATGGCGCTTAGCGTTGAAATCCCGCATGTAAAGTGCCCACTCCGGTACTCCATTGGGATTAGGCAATGTTATCAATGGCATCCTTTCCGGATCACGTGGCTTGCCGTCTTTAAAATCCGGACCACTCATCCGTATCAAATAATTAGCTATAAAATGATCGGGTTTAACTCGTTTGATCGCCAATGCCGGAAGAATCATATCAAATGGCCCACCGTAACAATAAGGATTTGATAGTGAAACTGTCCTGCGGGTAAATTGCCAAGGCATAAATTCATACATCTTACCATATTGTGCCTGTGCCGAAACGATTTCCTTCGCGGCATAATTATCTACACAAGTGTAAACATCTGACTCTTTGACGAACATCACCGCTGGCATTTCCGGATCTCCAATAAGAATCTCTGTCTTACCCGCCGCACCAATATCGACCCAAAGCCGGTCACCATCAGTCAACACCAGGTCTTGAAAATCCAATTTCAACTGTAATGTTTTAAATTCAGAATCATACCCGGATAGGCCTACAATAAATTGATTCCAAAGTCTGGATGGCACCCCGGGATCTCGCACTCTGATTAAAATTGCCTCATTTGCATTTTCAGTTTTTACCGGAATAGACAGCGTGATAGAATTGATGCCCTGTGCATCCACATATGCATCACTCAGGATATTTAACCGGGCAAAAGCACCCACGTTGATCTGAGTGCTTACTTGGGGTGTTTCTTTGACAGAGGCCAGAGTAAAAGTACGTTCATCCCGGGATGTGACCGCATGCAAGGCAAATGTAGTTCTTGGATCTAATTCTTGCGTCGAAGCATTGAAAACTAATCGCCTCATTGCTTTGATATCATCTGGACCAGGGTGGACTTGGGTATGATATAGTCCCAGATTCTGAATTCGCTTTTCGCCGGATAGCGGTACATTAATATCACCGGAAAACCCCTTGGGAGTACCATATTTTTCTGTAAAAGGGACGCGAAAAGACGCACCTTCTTGTTGTTTAATTGAAGCGGCAAAATAGAATTGATTGCCGGCAGGAACACTAAAGAGTCTTTGAAGCCCAGTGTCACGTGGTGTGGCGGCCTCGAAGGTCACATTAGTGAGGTTACCATTCATCACGACATAATTTACCTGAGAGGAATGTTTTGTTTGGATATCTACTTTTTCTGGGTGAAAATCGGCATCACCCGGAATGATGGTAAACATGGAATAAGGATGTGGCCAGGCGATTTCGTTACGGCCATCTACTACATGCCATCCGGGCACAAATTCATCCGATACCATTTCCGGCCATACTTCGGTAAATACTATGAATTCACCGGGATTGACGGCAGGTAGTTGGGCATTAAAAGCGGTCCCGCTCAATTCCCTAATTTTTCGTGTTTCTGGTCCTTGCCGGCTATATCCAGGACTTTCATTTTTGGGAGGAGAATTAGAGCGTATGAGAGCCAATATTTCGCTTCTCGTGATCGGCCGGTCGAAGAGATACAACTCATCGAATATCAAGCCGGCCGCCGGGAGATGAAAGAGTCCGGGTAGCGAAGTTTCGAACCATGCATCTTCACCCCAGGAGGAAGCTATCATCTCGCCATTTATCCAAAGTTGGAGACCATTCGCCCAATCCCAATTAAAAACAACGTGATTCCATTGGGAAGGATTCCAGTTTGCATCGCTATTAATGCCATGTGAGACATATCGTGCGTCTCGTACGTAAGCGGATAATTTGTTGTTTTCATCCACCAAAACACCTAATAGATCACGTTCCTTGCGCCCAAATCCTATACTGGTCTGCTCAAATAACGGGCCGGCAAAAGGTAGCTCTCCCCGGGCCCAGAAAGCAACACCACCTAACCTGCCGTTCAATCTTCCACAGCCCCAAATAAAAGGCTGATTAAATCCCATTTGATTGCCCGGATGCGTGTTGAAAATGACTGCCGTAACTAAGTCCAAATCGATCCCGGTCATGTTATTCGCATCCGGTGTCTGTGGAATTTCACGCATTCGAATACCTTTTCCGAATTTTGCTTCAGGAAAATCAATTTTTCTTTCCTCTAACGACTTCTTGCCGGACTGCTCAATGATATCTTCTTTAAAAAATTTGTCATCGTCAAATGAAAGATGATAACTTACCGGCGTAGTCCGGACTCCAGATCCTTCAGTCACTTCATTTTGGCTAAATCCCGGCTGACAAATTAATATCAAAATCACGCACATTGAGTGTATATAGGGTGATGACATCTTTTTCATGTTTTCATTCTTGTTGCTGCTGTTTACGCATGTGAAGCCGATTTTCGGTCAATCTTGTCGGTCATCTCAAGTGAAAAAATAAGATACATTTATTCGACTAACTGCCGCTCATTTGAGCAAGAAAAAGTAACAAGCCAGGCAGGATCTCAATTGACTGGTATGCAAGATATATGCAAGCCGGAAGTTGCAGGACAGCATTTTTGACACAATATGAGGTTATGCAGATAAAACACGCTTCAAATTAGTCTGAATGATTTTCTTATCTTCCTCAGGCCTATAATGCGATCGCTCTGGGATTAGGTATTCACTTCTAAAGCTAACCCGGAGCATATAAAATTCAAATCATGAGAGATTATTTATTCTTGCGACATCCCCTTCATTGTTTCCAACCAAGGTGCCTGTGGCTGCTCTGTCTGGTGCTGGCAATTAGCTTTAATTCACCCATTATTAGTCAGACAAGCCTCACATTGACGGATGAACAGGCTGCCTCCGGAGGTATTTTTATCCCTCGTAATGGAGGTTTCGAGGGCTGCATTGGAAAATCGCATGTGTTTTTCTCTCAGACGGATGGTGGTGTTATGAGTGTGGTAAACGGTACATGGTCTAAACTAGAACCCATAGCAAAACTCGATATGGTTTTCCACGTACAGGACATTGAAACCGGTGACCCTATCGAAGTCCGGCAATCTTTTGATAAAAATCCGAGGATACTCTTCCTGGAAGAAGGTAATGAGCGGATCGGAATTCGAGTACTGTTTAATCTCTATGATGCAAGACAGATCATACATGGGCACGGTATGACTGAAACCTGGCTACATTCGGATGGTCAGATGTTCCTTACCGCTGCAACGATGTTTGAAAATGTGGCCGCTCATGCCGCGATTTCCGAAGCCCGTTTGGATATTGACATTCCGGAAGAATACCAGGCTAAGAATGTCGAAGTGACTGACATGACCGTTGCTAACCAACACATCTTTCTTACTTCATCCCGTGCTATACAGGGAAAATCTGGATTGATGTTGTATTGGAAGTCCGGAAAAATGGAACATAACACCTATATATATCGAAGTTCGTTTGGACTGAAAGGTGCCCCCAGCTATTTTCGTTGGCCCGATTACTTTCGTCAGGCCTATACGCAGCGTACCCTACCTGATTATATCGATGCAGAAGGAGAGCGCGCTCCCTGGCCTCCGGGGCGGGGTGCTTATATGGCTGAGATCAAACCCACTACCGAAGGTATCCGGATGATCTGGCCCACTGCTGTCAACGAAAAGAATCCAACTGCTTCATTTAACACTCTTTTCCGTCTAGCCATCGTTGAAGATCAAGAAGTGGCAAAAGGTGTGATCGCTGCTGAACAAGAGCTGGTACAAATGAGTGTCACCGGAGGTGTAATACACGGTGGGGACAAAGGTTATAATGATCAGGAAGGATGCTATGAGATTCGCAAATCAGGAGAGCAGCCGGTACAAATCAAGTTGCCAGCGGATCCTCATGCTCGTACGGTGAGGATCAAAGTAATCGGTCTTTCCGGCCATGGTGCAGTAGTGACGACACTGGGAGAGACAAAGTTATTGCCCCAACTAAGCACCGATGGCGGCATTGCCGATGATCCACTTGCCCCAATCAGAGATCAACCGGAAGGACCGGCAAATGCAGCACTCGTCACCATCAAGCTGGGAGATATGCCACAGGTATTTACATTGCAGGAGGAAGATGGAATACAGTTGGTCTATCAATCACGAGACTCCCGCAGGAATTTTATGATCTATTCCAGTAAAACGGGTCCCCGCTGGTCAGGACTTCAATTCTCCCTGGTAGATGGTCATGCGCGTCACATGCGAGCATACGAAAACCCCGACTGGGCACTAACTGAAAACCTCCTGCATTGGTTTGCTTATATGGGTTATTCACCGGAGCAGATGCTGGACCAACTGCGGGACTTTGAGATAATAAAGAACGGCCCGGATGAAATCGTTTTTAAATATACAAGCAACAATGCTAATGACGGGGCTCAATCTGTGTTTGAGGTGAGCGTCAACACGACGACACCGGCCATGCAAATGAACGTAAAAGCCGAATTTATTGTGCTGGAACATTGGCCATATAAAAGCGTGCAGTTCTTTGATATTTTTCCCTTTCGAGGGGTCGAACCTAAAGATTGGTGGTATAACCATGTCCTGTTCATGGACAAAGATCACAAGTGGAGGACGTTTGAAACAGTTGATCAAATATATCAGGGAGAGCAAGACAAATTTAGTCAGGGACCTTCATTTCAGGGACTGTTTAGTTCGGATCGCGGAAATATGCTGATGCTGACAAAAAACTTTAGCACCAACCTACCGACTCATTACGTGATCTGTAGCAATTATGTGGACCTGCACTCCAATGTAACTTTTGATGAAATCATCAATCAATCAGGTTCCCTGGATCCAGGATACCGGGTTTCGGTTGAGTATGAGCTCGCAATTTGGGGTGATGAAAAAGTAACAACCGATCAAATGATCGAAATTGCCAAGAAAAGCCTTGATGCCAACCATCTGGTCTTACTCGAAGACAACTAATTTAGAGACAGTACTTTGTCGGGCCAAGGTCAGCGCCAAATCTATTCATTTTAGAAAATGGGACGGCCTTGCAGCAATTTTTATTTTATGCCTGTACTCTGCTATTTGATTTCGTGCTTGAAACCCGGTCTTGGATATCGATATATTTTATTTTCATTGGGTGTCACCGGAGGTTGATCCCAATCGGTGATGTCTTGCTTTAGCAATGGTTCAGAATTTAATGCCTCTTCCAGCGTAACAATTTGTCCACTGTGTGCCGCCATCCGGCCCATAATTGCTACCAAAGAGCTGTAGGCTCCATACTCGGTGTTATTAATTGGAGAGTCACTGCGTATTGCATCAAAAAGTTGATCATGCTCTACCTGTAGCGAATTTGACTGATCTTTACCGTCAAATTTCCACAAAGTTTTACCCGAATGATTTTTAATTCCTTCATAGACATTAGCACTGCCCTTTGTTCCTAAGAACCAGACTCCATTTTTACTCAATGTACGATCTATGGTGCGGATCTGGCTGTACATCTTGGTACCATCTCCGTAAGTATATTCCAATGAAAAGTGATCATATACATCACCGCTATCGGGGCCTTCCAATACCGCTCTACCACCCATACCCTGGGCACTTACGGGATAGCTATCCTTCACCCAGTGCACTATGTCGGCATTATGTATTTGCAAACCGGCCGGGGCACCAGCCCACAACCAGAAAAAGTAGTGGTAGTTTTTAATTTGAAATGCTAACTCCGAAGAGGTTGTGGCCCGCGGCACCAACTCGTATCCGCCTTTCATGTAGTAGCATGTACTGGATAATATATCTCCGATAGCCCCTTTTTTCAGTCGCTGAACCATTGCGTTGTGTGCGGGATCGTACCTGTTCTGCAGACCAACCACCACTTTCAAGTTGTATTGATCGGCAAGTTTTCCAGCGGCTAATATGCGTTTTGTACCTGGTCCATCGCAAGACAATGGTTTTTCTAAAAACACGTGCTTTCTTTCCTTCACGGCAAATTCAAAATGTTCGGGACGAAAGGCCGGTGGCGTGGCCAGGAGTACTACGTCACAATCCCGAATTACTTTCTGGTAGGCATCGAAACCAACATACCTGTTTTTCTTAGGTACATCGATTTGATTTTTGACCTTATCCAGTTGCAGTAATTTTTGCAGGCAATTTTCTGTCTGCTCCTCAAATACATCGGCAAGGGCTACCAATCGGTTGCCGGGATGTGCACTGAGAGCCTGCAATGCCGCACCTGTGCCGCGATCACCACATCCTACCAAACCTACTTTTAATTCATCCGCGATACTACTTTTTGTTTTCTTGGGTGTTAAGCTGGGATGCAATAGAAGACCTCCGGTAACCATGGATGATTGCTGGAGAAATTTTCGACGATCTTGATTTGCCATCTGTAAACATTTTATAAAAGAATGGTGAAGTTTGTGCCAGTTCTAAATACAATACCTGCCGGTCTGATTTCCTCAGGATTTACCTCGCGCCCTAAGTTAGGAAAAAATAAGGATTGATGCTTCTTGTCGAGACCAACATTAGATGGTGAGAGAGTGAATTTGCCATGCAAAAAAAAATGTAGCAACCTGAAAGAAATGCTGGAGAACTTTACCCGGAAATCATAGACATGTAAAAACCAGCATGGATCTGATTGGATTAGCATTCCGGTAAGGTATTTCGAAAGAGCACGCAAAATTAAATAAGGAAATATGTTTACTTAGTAAAAAAATCACCCCCGATCAAGGATAGACGAACAAATTAATTATTAAAGGATTATGGAAATTGAGGTAATCACATTATCTAATCATGACATTGCCAAATTCAAGGAGTTGATAGATGTCTATGTCTCTGTTTTTGAATTAGAGAACTTTTCGTATCCAGGTCAAAACCAATTAGTAAAATTACTTAATAACCCCGGTTCTGTTGTGCTGGTTGCCATGCACCATGGTAAAGTGACCGGTGGACTGACTGCACATATATTGCAAACGTATGAGTGGCCTTCACCCACGGTTTATGTTTCGGACCTTGCTGTATCAGCTGATTATCAAAGGCAGGGAATTGGGAAGAGACTTATTGAAGGGTTGAAGAATTTTTGTGCCGGGCAAGGATATCAGCAATTTTTCATCCAGGCAGAATCTGATGACCACCAGGCAGTGAATTTCTACCGATCCACTCCAATAAGTGAGGAGATACATGCGATCCAGTTTAACTATAATATTGAGAAATCGCAATAATGATTGTTTAAAAGTAAGTGCCGGGCCGTAAGGCCGACACCAATCCCTTTATTGTTTTGTTAAAAGATTTAAAATTTTAATTGCCGCTTTAGAAATCACTGTGCCCGGACCAAAAATACCTGCAACTCCGCTTTCGTATAAGAACTTATAATCTTGCTGAGGAATAACTCCACCGATGATGACTAAAATATCGGGTCGACCAAGCGACGCCAAAGCCTTTATTGTCTCGGGTACCAAAGTCCGGTGTCCCGCAGCGAGGGATGAAATGCCGAGGACATGGACATCATTCTCTGCAGCTTGCATGGCTGCCTCCTCCGGTGTCTGAAAGAGAGGCCCAATATCTACGTCAAAACCCAGGTCAGCAAAACTTGTGGCTATCACTTTAAAGCCGCGATCATGTCCGTCCTGACCTAGTTTGGCCATCATAATCCGGGGCCGGCGCCCCTCCCTTTGAGCAAATGCCGATGTGAGTGATCTGGCCTCGAGAAAAAACTGATCTTGTTTCATTTCTTTTGAATAAATGCCGGAAACAGCAAAGGGGTTCGCTTGGTACCTACCCCAGACCCGCTCCATTGCCGATGAAATTTCACCCAATGTTGCTCTTAATTCTGCAGCTCTTACAGCCACCTCAAGTAAATTTCCCCCGCCAATCTTTGCTACCTTAGTCAACTGATCCAGCGTTTGCCTGACGGCTTCGTTATCTCTGGATGCTTTGACCATCTTAATCCGGTTAACTTGAGCCTCTCTAACTGCTGTATTGTCCACTTCCAGGACATCTATGGCATCAACTTTTTTTGTAATTAGAGTATTCACGCCCACGATCTTATCTATATCCGCATCGATGCGGGCCTGCTTGCGGGCGGCTGCTTTTTCGATCTGCATTTTCGGTATTCCCCTCTCTATCGCAACGGTCATGCCACCCATTTTTTCTATCTCCTGTATCGTCGCCCAAGCCTTGGTTGCCAGGTGATGGGTTAAATATTCGACATAATAAGAACCGCCCCACGGATCTACCACATGCGTAATTGCTGTCTCCGCTTGTAGGTACTTCTGTGTATCCCGGGCGATTTTCGCCGAATAGTCAGTAGGTAAGGCAAGGGCCTCATCCAGAGAATTAGTATGCAGGGATTGGGTGCCACCGAAAACCGCAGCGAGTGCTTCGATGCAAGTACGGGCAATATTATTGTAGGGATCTTGCGCCGTCAGGCTCCATCCGGAAGTTTGGCAATGAGTACGTAGTGCCATAGATTTGGGGTTGTCTGGATTATATTCCCGAACAATTTTTGCCCATAACATTCTCCCAGCCCGCATTTTGGCAATTTCCATAAAATGGTTCATACCGATACCCCAAAAGAAAGATAACCTTGGTGCAAAATCATCAATTTTCAAGCCTGCATCTATTCCTGTCTTGAGGTATTCCAGTCCATCAGCTAATGTATAGGCTAATTCCAGATCAGCGGGGGCACCTGCCTCATGTATGTGATATCCACTAATACTTATCGAGTTAAAAAATGGCATTTTTTCAGCCGTATACCTGAAAATATCTGCCACGATACGCATGGAAGGCTGAGGTGGATAAATATACGTATTGCGAACCATAAATTCCTTGAGGATATCATTCTGTATGGTACCCTTTAACTGTTGCTCAGCAACTCCCTGTTCTCTTGCGGCGACAATATAAAAAGCCATAATCGGGATCACAGCACCATTCATTGTCATGGAAACTGACATTTGATCCAGAGGGATCTGATCAAATAAAATCTTCATGTCTTCCACGGTATCTATAGCTACACCAGCCATCCCCACATCACCCTGCACTCGCTCATGATCGGAATCATATCCACGATGGGTGGCCAGATCAAAAGCCACCGATAGCCCTTTCTGACCTTCCGCCAGATTTCTTCGATAAAATGCATTGCTGGCCTCAGCAGTGGAAAATCCGGCGTACTGGCGGATCGTCCAGGGTTTCAGGGCATACATTGAGCTATAC
>JABDLW010000072.1 GCA_013001805.1 Saprospiraceae bacterium
GTATTCAGCCGGTCTCCAAGCCCTACAGCTTCCAACAATTCCCTGGTTCGGCTTTCTCTTTCTTTTCGGGGCCGGTTTTGCAATAGCATTACAAATTCTACGTTTTCTTTGGCCGTCAAGACCGGAATGAGATTATAGGCCTGAAAAACAAAACCTATGTTATCTTTACGAAACTCGATCAATTGATTGTCGGACAATTCGGAAATGTCCTGCCCCCCCACTTCAATATAGCCTTTGGTAGGCCGGTCCAAACCTCCAATAATATTCAAAAGTGTTGTTTTTCCCGATCCTGAAGGTCCCACAATGGCTGTAAATTCCCCTTCCTCAATTTCCAAATCTACTCCATTAAGTGCATGAACAGGTATTTTTTTGGGATTGTATACTTTGTGCACATTCTTGACTTTGATGACTTTCATAATGTTTAAATTTTTCGGATCGCCTCTACCGGCTTGAGTTGAATGGCTTTAAAGGCTGGATAAAGAGAGGCTAGAAAAGCTGTAAGGAAAACGGCAAATGCCAACTGAAAAAACACGTCGGGGGTTACATCGGGGTAAACTATTTCTGAAATGCCAAATTCTTTCATTCCCGAAGACCATTTCGATAAATCGATTCCGGTTCTACTCAGCCGGTTCATAGTTATCAGCCCAATTAGCAACCCAACAGGTGTGGCTATTAAGCCAAGCATAATAGTTTCCATTACAATCATAGCGAATATGCGTCGCTTGTTCATGCCAATAGACATCAACATTCCCAATTCGCGAAACCGCTCAAGTACGGCCATCAACATGGTATTTATAATACCGAAAATCAATCCCAACATTACGATAAAGGTGAATATGGTAGTTGAGATCTGTATTTGGCTGTTGAAAAGCTCGATTTCCGGAGCCAGTACTTTATAAGATTCCACCAGCAAATCAGGGGCGATTGATTTTAGGCGTGCTTCTACGCTGTCAATGTCCTCGATATCATAAAGTAAAATAGCCACTTCATGTGCTATATTACCCATGTCAAGATTTTTATTGAGCTGATCACGAAGTACATAGGCATGCGCTTCATCGAAGGCAGTGTTCTTGGTCTCAAAAATGCCTACTACTCTAAACCCCGCATCAATCAAATTATATTCACCATCCTGAAAACGTAAAGCGACCTTTTTTCTCAGTTTTAAATTGAGCCTTTCCGCAGTTTTTTTGCTGATCAAAATTCCGGTCTTGGATTCTTCGTTGAGATATTCGCCTTCCACCAAATGAGCTGCTAAATGAGTAACCGCTGCTTCTTGTTCAGGAATAATACCACTAATCTGAATTCCTCTTACACCATGAGATGAGGCAATCATACCATTGACGATAGTCCTTACGGTAGACGACTTTACCCCTTCAATTTGCTCTACCTCCATTAATAACCGTTCTGGAGTATCCAGGCTGAATTGTACTTCCTGATCTTCTTTGAACCGGGGATGATGGATCTGGATATGTGATATTTCATTTTGTATGGCATTCTCCACATAACTTTTGCCAAAACCTGCCTGAAACCCGCTTAAAAAAATGACAGACCATACCCCTACAATGATCGCAGTTATTACTATCAGGCTCCGGGTCCGACTGCGCCAAATATTTCGCCAGGCTACTTAGAAGATCATACTTTGATTTTTTTATATCAGCCCCGCATGGCCTGAATTGGTTGCAGATTCATGATCTTGAAAAAGGGATATAATGCCATTAAAGAGGTGATAAGAAAAACAAATAAGGCCTGATTGAAAAATATCTCCCAATCCATAGAAGCGGGAAAGATCGGTTCAAACCCGAATTTTTCATAGGCTGAAGACAAACCTTCCGACATTTGTGAAAAATCCAAAGGATTTAAATAAAAATAATATACAATGGGCAGACTGGCTAAAATACCTGCCAGAGCCCCCAAAAATCCTAAAAAGATAATTTCTATCCACACGGTAAAAAATAGTTTCCACCGGCTCATTCCGATGGCGATCAATACGCCAAATTCATATTGTCGCTCCTTGGTCATCATTAGGATAGTGCCGAAAATTCCGAAGGCTATAATGACATACAGAATTAATAAGATGATATAATTGCCCGCTGTATCCAATTCACGTGCTTCCACCAATTCGGGCATCATATCCTGCCACATCATCACCTCAAAGTCTTCTGCTGGGAGCTGGGATTTGAGGGTGCCTACGGTTGCCTGAACTTCGTCACGCTGATCTATATCCAATGCTACGGTAGTGACCAGGTTTTCTGCTCCATAAAAATATTGAGCTGCCTTAAGCGGCAGATATACGAGCTGTTTATTTAATTCTGGAGAGCCAAACTTTACAATTCCTTTCACCGGATACTTACCGGCAGCATTTACACCATGGTAGCCCTGACTGATCAATACAAGCGTATCCCCTACTGCTATTTTCATTTTACTGGCGATGCCTTCTGCAATTAAAACGGCTGCCTCATTCTCTTCCAAATAATTTCCCGATACAATCTTCTCGCTTAATTGTGTCATGCTTTCTTCCCTCTCGGGTACCGTACCCACCACCAATACACCCTTGGTGAAATGGCCATAGGCAGCAAGAGCAAAACTTTCGATCCGAGGTACCAAGGTTTGAACGGATGG
>JABDLW010000078.1 GCA_013001805.1 Saprospiraceae bacterium
CCTCTGCACTTAAGGAAAATTGTATCGTTAAGTGGCGCTGATCAGACAAAAAGATGGTGGTGCAGCCAAGGGAGGAGCCACACCACCTGGTATAAGGGTGAAGTGATACATTAAGTGAGAATGTACCACAATGTGACTGTATCCTAAATTCTCTGGCAGCGCCATAAAAAAAAATTGGTGGTGCCGGTAAGCCCTTGTCTACGCCAAATGATTGAGTGGTGCCGGCAGGCCTTGCCGACACCACTCATGGTTGAGGAAAAACTGTTGCGACACGGTGAGTAAATAATACCTGCCCACCATTAGCGTTCCCTTGGATTCAGGTTTCAATTTCATTGGCAACACAGATTCCACCACTTTAGTGACCAGAAGAATGGTCGGAAACGAAGAACTGAAAGTCCGGAACCAAATAAATGAAGATTTGGAAACAGTAGAAACTTGATGTTGTTCTGATACATGAGATAATTAACAGAAGAGAAGTTGATTGTTATTCCGGACAAATTCAGTGTCCTTCTATGCGCTGGTCAACGGTAGTTAATTATTACCGTCACTCGGATCGATCAGGCCGGTCAGGAATACAGCATGAAAGCTGAGGACAAGAGCCAGGAATACAAACCGTTTCAATGGTTTTTTAGTAAGGAGGTAAGCGGCAGCACCTTATTGCTGCTTGCTGCCTTTAGCGCAGCAATTCTGGCCAACTCACGGTACCATGAGTTGTATGAGCACCTGCTCCATCTGCACATTTCTTTTTCTTTTGGTACGTTTCATTACAGCAGTTCTCTTCAGCATTTCATCAATGATGGTTTGATGGCCCTGTTCTTTTTCACTGTCGGTCTTGAAATAAAAAGAGAAATCCTTGTTGGTGAACTCGCAACTCCGAAGATGGCGTTGCTGCCAATTGTTGCTGCGGTAGGCGGTATGATTATTCCCGGCCTCATTTATGTTGTTTTCAATTACGGTACACCAGGTATTACCGGGTGGGGTATTCCAGTGGCGACCGATATTGCATTTTCCCTCGGGGTAATTGCCATTTTAGGCCGCAATCTTCCGATCGGTTTAAGGATTTTTCTGTCTACTTTCGCAATTGCAGATGATCTGGGGGCGGTAATTATAATTGCGGTTTTTTACACGAAAAGTATCTCGATTAACTTTCTCGTCGCAGCCATAGTCTGTGCACTGATTCTGTTTGTCGCCAACTTGCTATATGTTCGCTTGATCGCTTTTTATGTCATCATGGGGGTGGTCACCTGGACCTGCGTTCTTGGGTCTGGCGTGCACGCAACCATAGCTGGTGTCGTGGTTGCCATGCTTGTCCCCGCCCGGGGCAAGTATGACATGGTCAGATTCATAAGTGTAGTCCGTCATATCATTAATAAAATGCATGCTAATCGGGAGATCGACGGTCAATGGTTTTCGATATTTATCAAACCCGAACATCTGAATAATGTTCAGGAGCTTGAAACCGCCTGTCATGATGTGGCCACACCTCTTCAGCGGATGGAACATGCCCTGCTTCCCAGTGTTATTTTTGGCATTATTCCCCTTTTTGCATTTTTTAACGCCGGATTGTCATTCGAGGACATGCCCATGACCAACGCTGTTCTAAATCCGGTTACTTTAGGCTGCTTCGTTGGACTGCTTATCGGCAAGCCAATAGGTATCGGTCTGGCATCTTACCTGGCGGTTCGCCTCGGGATCGCTACACTTCCCATAAACGTGAAGTGGAATCATATCATCGGAGCCGGGATGTTGGGGGGGATCGGATTTACCATGTCGCTGTTCATTGGCGGACTCTCCTTTACTGATCCGTACCTGCTCAACTGCTCAAAACTGGGGGTATTCTCTGGCTCAATCCTATCGGCCCTGGCTGGATTGGCATTCTTGGGTCTATTTGTCTACAGGGATCGCCGCATTTATGATGAGGCCTTACCTCCTGCCAACTGACATACAGCTTGCACAGCACTTTCCATTGAGACCTTTCGCATATTAAACACCAGGTGGTAGTGGGCGGGCTGATCGTAATCGGTGCGGGCAAAATATCTATAAAGATGGAGTCGGCGTTTACTCTGTTTGTCAACGACGACCTGGGCCTGTTTACGATTTAGATGATAGTGATCCATCATGAATCTTATTCGGTAATCAGTGTCTGCGACCATTAGGAAATGGTAGGAATTAGGGTATTCAGCAAGGATATACTGACCACCCCGACCGATGATTATCACATTATCCTGGGATGCAATTTGGGGTAATATTTTATAGAGCAATGAGATATAAAGGTTACCGTCAAAATAGTCAGGATCTGTCTCCATTGCGCTATCTATGTAGCCCCTCCGAAAAGGTCCGAGCTTGAAAAGCATCCTTTTGATGAATTTTTCACTACCCGTTTCCCTCGCGACGGAATCAACCCATTCAGGTGAAATGTTGGCTTCCTTGGCAATCAACTCGACAATTTCTTCATCGACCAACGTATAATCCAACCTGTCAGCCACTAAAGTTCCCAGAGTTTTGCCTCCTGCACCGAACTGTCTGGCAATGGTGATAATGGACATTACAACTCTCTAGCTCCATTTCAGAATTGTGCGAGACATGAATAGATTTAACTTGAAGACCGTTTCCCAAAGACTGGGC
>JABDLW010000080.1 GCA_013001805.1 Saprospiraceae bacterium
GTGGCCAGCCCGGTTTCTCTGGCTAAAGACTGCACAGCCCGGGCTTCCCAAATATTATGGGTCAGGGGCTTTTCACAATAGACGTGCTTCCCGGCATGCATCGACAGCAGGGACACGTAAGCATGAAGATGATCCGGTGTTGCACATAGGATGGCATCAAGGGCTGACTCGGTTTCCAGCATCTTACGAAAATCATCATATTGTGCTACGCTGTAATTTGGCGTTGTGGTAGCATAGTGTTTTTCCACCATTTCCGTCACCGGACCGTAGCCTGCCGTAGTTCGATAGTAAAATTTATTCAAGTCCCAGAACTTTGCCGGATCAGCTATCGCCGTTATCTGGACATCGGAAAGCTGTAAAAGATCAGCTACGTTTTCCTTCCCCCGGCCGCCTACTCCTACCACTCCCACATTCACCTTGTCACTTGGTGGGACAAATCCGCGGCCACCAAGAACATGACGTGGAATTATCATAATACCCGAAGCAAAACCAGCTGCACTTTTGACAAAATCACGTCGCGAGTTTCTAGTCAGGATCTTTTTTCTTGCCTTCATTCCAAATGTTTTTTTATTATAATTGCTCACTACCTTCTGGGAGTGTCGCTCTAAAATAGTAAAAGAAAACTGGAGGATGTTTGAAAATTAAATATCTTGAACCAGGCATATTTGAAAGATGTGTCTTTGCCCGGAACCAACCGTGCAACATGGTAGAAGTTGCGTGGTTTTTTTGAGATTCTGAGTATGGCCGATTGAGTCCGGAGGTCGTTATATCCCAAAGCAATGCTGAAGATCATGGAAGTATCGACATTTAAACCAATGTCTTATGAACTAAAATGAAGCCCAACCCAGAGAAAGAAGTTTAAAAAAAGCGTATTAGTAATGGAAATTAAATCAATTTTTGTGAACCTACCAGTGAAAAACCTGGAAAGGACCCGTGCTTTCTGGTCAGCCCTGGGTTTTAGTTTTAATGAAGACTTCAGTGATGACAAAGCATTGTGCCTAATCCTTAATGAAGGTGTCATCTATTCGATGCTAATTACCCACGACTACTTTCAAACTTTCACCAACCGACCCATTGCCGATAATAAAGTCACTCAGGTACTGTTAGCGATTGAGGTGGATTCGAAATCAAAAGTCGATGAATTAATTAAAGTGGCTATTGAAAACGGGGCTACGCGTTACCGGGATGCTGCCGATCATGGCTGGATGTATTATGACAGTTTTGCCGACATCGACGGTCACCAGTGGGAGGTTATGTATTCCGATACAAGTCAAATTTCACAATAATTTAAATCTGATATCGTGTCCAAAATAATTTATCCATGCTTATGGCTTGACGATCAGGCCAGACCGGCAGCTGATTTTTATTGCTCACTATTTGCTGATTCTCACATCACCAAAGAATCGTCGGTAGTAGTAGAATTTGAATTAACCGGTTTTAAGATAATCGGCTTAAATGGCGGGCCAAATTTTTCCATAAATCCGTCCATTTCTCTCTTTGTAAGCTGTGCAGATGATGCGGAGATAAACCGGTTAAGTGAGTCACTCGGTGAAGGAGGGTCCTTTATGATGCCACTTGATAAGTATCCATGGAGTGAAAAATACGCATGGGTAAAAGACAAATTTGGCATGACCTGGCAATTAATGCGAGAAGAAGTGCCTAAGGGAAGAAGTAAGATTATACCATCGCTACTTTTTTCAAATAAACAATACGGTAAAGCGACCGAAGCTCTGAAGCTATATACGTCTCTGTTACCAAATTCCCAGCTCCACCATATGGAGTTTTATGGAGAGAATGAGGTACAGCAAGAAGGCAACCTTAAGTTCGGACATTTCACCCTAAATGGCCAATTATTTGCCGCGATGGATGGCCCGGGCGATGATAAACTTGCCTTTAACGAGGGCGTTTCGTTCGTGGTGGAGTGTAATAATCAGGAAGAAATTGATCACTATTGGAACAGCCTCACTGCCAACGGAGGTGAAGAGAGCATGTGCGGGTGGCTAAAGGATAAATTTGGCGTTTCCTGGCAAATCATTCCTACGGTGCTGGGAAAATTGATGTCAGACCCCAAAAGAGGTCCGGATGTAATGAATGCATTGCTAAAAATGCGGAAGTTGGATATCGCCAAGTTAGAAAATGCGGGAAATTGATGATGAAGCACCAGGTCAGGTTAGCTTCTCTATGCATTAGGAGGGTCATTGCAGTATCTTACCTTTTTCAACCTCTACACTGGACATACCTCCCTCTTGCGGCTTTCTTTGCAAATCACGATTTCACCAGGTGAACCTAACTTAGCACGTCATGTACCACCCTACCGTGTACATCTGTAAGACGAAATCGACGACCTTGATACTTATATATCAGCTGCTCATGATCAATACCCATTAGATGCAGGAGGGTCGCTTGAAAATCATGCACATGAACCGGGTTTCTCATCACATTGTAACCCAGCTCGTCGGTTTCCCCATATACCATGCCGGGTTTTATGCCCCCTCCAGCCATCCACATGGTGTAACATCCGGGATGATGGTCACGACCATAGTTATCCTTGGTGAGTTGCCCTTGAGAGAAGCTGGTCCGACCAAATTCCCCTCCCCAAATCACCAGCGTATCTTCTAGTAAACCTCGCTGCTTCAGATCGGTAATGAGTGCTGCATTGGCCTGGTCGGTTTGGGTCGCCTGATGTTTGATTCCCCGGGGTAAACCTCCATGATGATCCCAACCCATATGATACAGTTGAATAAATCGCACATCCTGTTCAGCAAGCTTTCGCGCCAGCAGGCAGTTGGCGGCATAGGTGCCTGGAGTTCGGGCGTCCTGGCCATAAAGATCAAAAATGTATTCGGGTTCATTAGACAGATCAACCACCTCAGGCACAGCCGTTTGCATACGAAAAGCCATTTCATACTGATTGATCTTAGAGTCAATTTCCGGATCTCCCCATATTCCAGCTTGCGTTTGATTCATCGATTTAATAAAATCGAGAGATCGACGTCGATCGACTGCATGGACACCATAGGGATTATTCAGATAGAGAACCGGATCCTTTCCAGCCCTGAATTGCACTCCCTGATGATGGGAAGGCAAAAATCCACTCCCCCAGGATGCGGAATTGAGTGGTTGTGCCCCTCCACCTTTGGAAATCATCACAACGAAACCCGGTAAATTTTCATTACTGCTACCAAGGCCGTAGCTCAACCAACTTCCGATAGAGGGTCTTCCGGTCAGTTGGGATCCAGTCTGCATGAAAATGACTGCAGGTTCATGATTGATGGCTTCGGTATACATTGATTTAATAATGCACAAATCATCAACTATCTGTGCTGTATGCGGAAATAACTCACTAACCCATGCGCCCGATTTTCCGTATTGTTTGAAATCATAAATCGATTTGACCAGCGGAAAAGTGGATTGGTCTGCCACCATGCCGGAATTACGCTGAGTGCCCTGAACGGATGGGGGAATTTCCTGGCCATGCCATTTTTCCAGGGCCGGTTTGTAGTCAAAAGTTTCCAGCTGCGATGGTCCTCCACTTTGAAATAAATATATAATCCGCTTAGCCCTTGCCGGATAATTAACACGGTAACCCGGATCAGAACCACCTTTTTCAGCAAAGGGATTTAAAATATTCCCCAGTGCAATAGACCCCAAACCGGAAGCCGTTTGGCGTAGGAAATCACGCCGTGTTTTCTGATTTATAGCATTATTCTGATCCATTTATTTCTTCATTTGGGCCTCATAAGTATTCAATAAATTATGAGCGGTCATTGCCAGAGCGGTGATTTTATTTTTATCAATATCCGCATCGATATCTTGTTCGCCATTATTCAGGTAAGCGTCCACATCCACCTGTCCCTGATTCACCAAGGTCAGCTCGGCGCCATAAAAGTCTTTTAATTTTTGCATTTCCACGGGCATCGGCCGGCGACTAAAAATCAATCGAAATGTATTTTCCAGTTGGGCAGGCAACTCATGATATTTTTGCGAAATGTTTAATGCCAGCTCCCGGCAAGCTTCAACGTATTGCGGAGCATTTAAAAGGACTAAAGCCTGGAGCGGTGTGCTGGTTTCCCTGCGTTGTACGGTGCAAAAACTACGGTCAGGCACATCAAAAAGCAACATGGAAGGAGGTGGTGAGGTGCGTTTCCAAATGGTATACAAACTGCGCCGGTAGAGACCTTCCCCAGGTGTTTGCAGGTAAGGATAACGCCACGATTTATTGCTAATTTCATCCCATAGACCCGCAGGCTGATAGGGGTAGACGCTTTCACCTCCCACTTTGTCTACCAGTAAGCCACTGATCGCCAGAGCATTGTCGCGGATCATTTCAGCACTTAATCGCTGGCTGGGTCCACGTGCCAACCAGATGTTTTCCGGATCACCAGCAAGTGCGGTAGAATCAACAAGAGATGAACGTTGATACGCCGCTGAGGTCAAAATCAACCTATGTAAAGCCTTGACATCCCAACCCGAATCGATAAAATAACTGGCAAGGAAATCAAGAAGCTCCGGATGACTGGGAATGGCACCCTGGGCTCCAAAATCCTCAGCAGTACTCACCAATCCACGGCCAAAGTGCTGTTGCCAGATACGGTTGACAAAGACTCTGGCGGTCAGAGGATTGTTCTCGTCAAATAGCCACTGGGCCAATCCTAGCCGATTTTGGGGGTAGGGCGAAAAATCGGTCTCTAAAGCGACGGGCACATCGGGCACAACCGGCTCCCCAGGGGCATCGTACATTCCTCGTTCGAGCAAGAAAGTGGGTCGAGGCTCGTCCAGATCACCCATAACCATAATCTCCTTTATTGAGCTAATGGTGCGGTTTAATTCAGATCTTGATGCATCCAACGTATCAAGTAGTGCCTGATATTCCCGATCATAATTTAAGAGCATGTGAGAATGCAGAAGCCTCGCGTGGGCAGATGGATTGTCCCAAATTGCCTTTAGGGAATTGGCATCATGATCATGCAGGACTTCTAATGCCGAAAGTTGATCATCGAAGATTTTTACTTCGTCAATTGCTCCTCCCTTCAAAGGCTTAATCTTGTCACGATAACCCAACCGGAAACCGGCAAATCCATAGGTATGGATATCAGGTTGATATAGAATGCTTTTATATAGATTATCGGCCACTACATTATATTCTACTGGCTGGCCATTTATAAACAATTTGACTCCCTTTGCTTTGCTTGACCCATCATAAGTAACTGCAACGTGCGTCCATTGCTGCGGTTTAAGCGCTGGCTCGCTAATGATTTCAATAGCATTGGTTGGCCAGCTGTAGGCCATAATAAAGCGCAATTTATTGTTTTGCAGATGCAGTGAATATCCCTTGTAGCCCAGCCGCATATCCTCACAATGCGAAAATATTCCCGCATTGGTATACACTTCTCCAGGCTTCAGCCATAAACTCACGGAGAATGGATCGTAACGATCAAACCATCCGACTTCATCACCCAAAAGCATATAATTGTAATCGTCTATATAAAACGCCTCTCCCACTACCCCCTGGCCTAATCTTGCCTGGTGCATCGTTGCCGGTTTGGACTTGTCCACGATATTAGGAACCAATGTCTTACTACCCAATTTCCCAGGCAGATTATCAAAGGTGTGAAAGGCCACCAGTTTATCTTTCCGACACTTACTGACCACTTCTGTATTAATTTCTGCGAGACTTAACTCAAGGCTGGCCGCCTCAATACTATGCTTTAAGCTCTCAAGGGATTCTTCTTCCTCATATATTTTTTTAGTTATGAAATCCAGTACTTTCTCTTGTTCACCATTGGTAAGTAGAAGAGCCGGACCGGGCGTTTGTTGGGGACCATAAACTGCGGTGCCCAGCTCATTGGTGCTGTTAAAGAAGGCAAACAGTTGATAGTATTCTTTCTGGGATATCGGATCATATTTGTGGTCGTGACACCGCGCGCATTCGGCTGTCAAGCCAAGAAAGGCTTTCGAAAAGGTATTTACCCGGTCAGCTACATATTCCACTCTGTATTCTTCAAAAACAATACCTGCCTCCGAGTTCTTGCGATGTAAGCGATTGAAAGCTGTTGCCAGGATACTTTCCTGGCTTTTTTCTTCCACCAAATCGCCGGCAAGCTGCCATGTGACAAATTGATCATAGGGCATATTTTCATTAAATGCCTGGATGACCCAATCCCTCCAGGGCGAAAATTCGCGATGTTTGTCGTCGAGGTATCCGTCTGAATCGGCATACCTCGCAACGTCCATCCAGTCAGCAGCCATCCGTTCACCATACCCTGGTGACGACAAAAGGCGATCGACCAGATTTTCAAAAGATTGCGAACTCACATCTTTAACATATCGATCAACTTCATCCAGAGAAGGTGGTAATCCAGTCAGATCAAAAGTTACCCTACGGATCAACGATTCTTTGCTGGCCATTGCAGTACTGGAGAG
>JABDLW010000084.1 GCA_013001805.1 Saprospiraceae bacterium
GCCGCATAGTAAATATTACTTGTTAAACTGACCCACCATGATTCTGCAAAGATATGGGACATCGCATGTGCCAAATAGACCCACATTATTGTCCACATTGCCATTTATCAGGAATTACTATCCTGACTATCTAATATTACATGCAGCCCGGAAAAAGCTATACAATGTGCTATTTGCCGCGCTTTTTGTGATGCTCACACACCTCGCCTTCAGTCAGCAATCTTCTATAAACGTCACGTTTCCAAGTGATATCACCGTATGCGGGCCGGCCCAAACCACCGTCATCACACTGACTGCCCTGGATACATTATCTTCAATCACTGCAACTTTTGACCTTTTGGCTTTAACGGGGTTTGAGATTGATGAACCTTCCTTTGGCTCGATGGATGGAGTAAATTTTATGGCTCCGGGGACCTTGATGTTTCCCGATTTATTTCCAGGCCAATCTGCTTCTTTTACGATTGATTTCCTGGCCAGGTGTGGATCTACAGTCTTGGGCGGGGCCAACTTCATAAAGATTGATTTTGATTACATGGTTGATGGTGTCACATCCCAACAAAATACTGGAATGTCACCGGATCCTGGTTTTTCAGTGACTCAACCTGGTTTGGATTTTATCCTGGCCAGTACAGATGAATTTCGACCGGTCATCAATGAAACGGATACCATCATCAAGCAGATAGCGAATGCTGGCGATGGTGACATTGATTCCGCGCTTTATTTTGTTCGTGATCATCCCAATCTCTCGTTGTGTCAAATCATCATCGAGGGAGTGGATGCCATGTTTATGCCCAATGGTAATACCTATGTTCTGGACTTTGCCGGGACAAATGGAGACACGCTGTTTTACTGGATTGGTCAAGGTGCCATTTTACAAACAGGAAATGGGGATGCTGTCTGGAACGGCCTTTCGGGCGGACAGGAGTCTTTCGTTGTCTACGAGATCTGGAAAGGAACTGATTGTGTCTCACCACCCGATATTGTTCGTGGGATCGGTTATGGCTGCGAACCTGCTAGTGAACTTACACTCTGTACTTCTGAACCCAATAATTCAATTGTGGTCTTTGATAAGGTGCCTGACCTAACCGCAGGACCGTACCATTGGGGAACCTCCAGACCAGCGTGTTATGCGGACGATCGTACTCAGGTAGGGTATTACATTACAAACCAGGGAGAGGCTCCAGCAGATACGGTCATTGTCAATTTGTCGACTTCCAACGCCGGAGATATTTTGACATATAGGTACGCTCTTATGGGGAAAAGCGGCCCTTATAGTGATGGTCTGGCTACCGCAAATATGATAGCAGGATGTGCGGGAATAATGACGGTATTTGACACCATATATGATGCAAATTTAGATCCCGGAGACACCTTATGGATCCAGGTTGAAATGCTATTTGATTGCATGTGTAATCCGGCTTGCGGTATTTCCGGAATTTATCGCAGCGATTTGGCAGTGGAAGCTATAGATCGTTGTGGTAATGGCTTGCCGGGTCAGGGATCCAGCTGGGGAGACTACGCAGTTAGTGTTAGTGGATTTGTGGAAGGGCCTCTTGATATTAAGGATGGAGAATCAGGTTGCCTGACTTACACGATCACCGGCTATCGTAATAACTGGTTCAATGGTGCATATCCTGCTTCCTATTATGAAATGGACTTTAATTTCCCAGCCGGACTGGAAATTGATAATGCCTCAATCAATTGGGAAGATGCCAATGGTACCATATTTATACCCAGTGAGATATCTTTTTTAGATGGCGGTCCTACTATGGGGGATACGATCAAAGTCCGCTGGGAACAAATGATGATACCTGCATCGTGGTCGCCAGGTTCGGGAACTCAGATACAAATCTGCTTTGATGCGGAATGTGCTGTATCATGTGGCGGTGAGTTTCCTGTTGAAGTGACGGCAAAGATGGACTTTGTCATAGATCCTTCTTGCATGTCGTGTACCCAGGAAGAAGTTTTTTGTCCTCCCGCTCTCCCGATGGTCCTGCAATGTTACACACCGGGAACGTGTATGTGCGATGGTCTTGCTGTCCTCGATCTGGACATTAACCGGGTAAATTTTGGAATGGGAGACAACGACAATGACAGGTGCCCGACAGCTTTAGAAACCATAGACATGAATTTGGTGGAAGCCAAGAGGTATCTTCAGGGCGATACCCTGAAAGCTGCGGTTTCTGCTTTGATTTCAGGCGCCCCGTCTGATCCTATGAACCCTTGGATTAATTCGACTTTTCAATTAGTCACTCAAACCCATACTATCACACCGATAGGAGGAGAGATTCGTATCTACGATGCCAGTGTTATGAGTTATTATTCATGTGACGTGTTAAGTATGAGTACCTCCACTTCTCTGACCGGCGATACCATTGACATTGATCTGTCCACTGCCACTTTACGTTCGTTTTGCCCTTCCGAAGTCCCTATGTCCTATGTCTTTGAAAATGGAGATAGCCTGGAGCTATGCCTGACTTATACAGTGAAAGAGGACTTTAGTGGTCAGCAGAAGCCGGTTCTTTACCAGACCATATGGACTGTAGATGATGGGGTAAATCCGGCACAAAGTTGTAGCCAGGAGTCCGATCGTCTCACTCAGATCGGCATTAGTGAAAGTTATTCCGTAGATCTTAACAACCCATTTGGAGGCTGTGAAAAGACGACCAGTGTGGTTACAGAATCGAGGTATTTTGGGTCGTCCGGCTTTGATGAGTTTCCTTTTGAGGTTCGTAAACTTGGAATACCAGAAGAGTTTATATATGTAAAACCCACAGACTTCTCTTTCAGCATGGATATGTTTGGCTTTACTTTGCGTGGAGTGCTTACGGGAAATCAGGTCACCCATCAAATGGGAGATCCCAGTATGGCGGGATTTATACTCATTTCCGGAGACAGCTTGGTTTTTAAGTCAGGTGATTATCTGCGGAATTTAAATAGCATGAAATTACCTCCGGATGAGGGTTATGTCGCAAGTTTTTTTCCGCGAATTCAAGGTGATTGCCGCTCCATAGCCGGAGCATACGATAATTCAGCGAGCCTGAGCAGCAGCGTTACGGAGATTACTTATTGTACACCGCTCATTCAACGGCCTACTGTTCAACAACAGATAAATTATAAAGGAGGTCCCCAGCTCTTAGTGATTCCTGATGCCATGAATATAGAGGTCAACCAGCCGAATCAATACCTCAGTTTTACGCTCACCAACAGTGATACCATATCCGCAGCTAATTCATTCCTGTACATCACGAGTCCCACAGGAAATGTGGTAGTCAATAGTCTTATCGAGACTACCGGTGGTATGATGACGCCGGTGCTGGGGTCCGCTCTGGGAATCTACCCATTAGGTTTGACACCTGCATCACCCGACCGCACATTCGACATATACGTGACAGTCAATTCGTGTGGCACGGAGACCCTCGATTTCGTCGCTGGATGGGATTGCAATCAATATCCGGTAACGGTCCTGGAGGCAATCTGTCAGGATCCCTCAACCGTGACCTTTTCGACCGGAACAGCTGGTCTTGGCTTGCTTGTAACCATTCCCACTGCTGACACGATTTTAAATCTTTGCGATGAAATCGAGTACGAAGCTATTCTTAACAGCACCATGGCAGGCAGTCTACGCGATGTCATCCTCTCATTCGATTTACCTATAGGTCATGAGTATATTCCCGGTAGTTTCCGGTATATGTGGCCCCAATTGCCTAGCTCGGGATTCATACCCACTGCAGACC
>JABDLW010000112.1 GCA_013001805.1 Saprospiraceae bacterium
CTCGCCTAAAATTTCCCCGGGTCTTTACTCTCATCGTTATCTCTTCGCCCATTTCTGGCTCACCATGTGACAAAATAAAATCAAAATAAGTGGCCTCGGTAGCGATACGATCGGCAAAGAGGGACGAAACATCACCAGTTAAGGTTAACTCCAACGGTACTTCTGACTGAAAGAGACTCCCGTTATCAAGCTGTGCCTTTGCGTGGTCAGGAATGGTTATCAGTACTGCATAAATAAGCAGCATGTTTGCTATTCCCGATCGCAATGCGTTTTCGATAGCATATCTTGTTTTATTAGGCATTTTAGAATTAGCGTTACAATTAGTGAGAACCAGGTGGCATTTTTCCATGGTGATAAAATACAAATTTCCTGATAGATCCCCTCGGCTATATGTCTCGAAAAATGCACTTTATGGTAAAAAATTCAAAAAAATTGGAGAAATCCACCACTAGTTTATATAAAATAAAAAAATAGCATTTAAAAAAGCTCCAATGTGTAAAAGGGTGAGATCAAAGAGATTTCAAAACAAGCGCTATTGAAATACAATTTGGCACGATATATAATGTTAAAGACCAGGTTTTCCCAGGTCACTGAAAGTGTTAAAAAGCTTGCCTGGCTTAGGAAAAAGTCCTATCTTAACCATGTTAAAACCCATATTCCCGAACTTAAATAGTACCCGTTATGGCGCTAGTACTGCCTACGCACGAGATCAAAGATTTTGAAGATTACCGACATTGGCTCTGCAATAGTGGACAAAAATATTACGAGCAAGTATGGTCTTTCCGAAACAAAGAGACTATTCTCCAGGAATACTTAGCTGTCTGTTATGCCATGAAAATTCAACCCAAATTCAACAAAGAAGATACGCTGACAATCGAGCGGCTTTCTAAAAAGAACTGAGCCTCCGTACTACTTCTTGCTATGTTCATCAGCCCTGCCTAAAGCAACCGCTGTTTTAGTGCATATGCTTGTGCTGGATTATCAACCAGCAGCATTCTGAAGTCTTGCTGATCAAATCCCTTTTGAAGTAAAGTGGGTATGAGGTGGTTAAATATGGGAGTGTAGGGTTTGAAATCTCCCTGATACGTTTGACCAACAGTGTACCATCCGGCGTCATGGGAAATGAGCGTCCTATTCAGCAGATCATGCTGTTTAAGATTTTGCAAAAATGCCACGTACTGTAGCAGGGCTGTGGAATCGCCATTGATGTCATCCGGATCTACCCATCCCAGACCGTCGAGTGAAATCCAAACCCCTCTTCTAGCCAATCTGATGTGGCCATCTTCTGTACCTCTTTGTGCATGTGTCCAGACAAAAGCCGATGCATCTACACCTTCTTCCGCTAGAATGCTCAATTGTTGAGCAGCTGTCGTGTCAGTGCCGGTATGCCCTACGATCGTAAGACCCGTATTGCGATGGGTGATGGCAGCTGCCCTCACGACTTTTCGGTCAATTGAATCCAGTGGAGCTTTACTATCGACTCCGATCTTGATGAAACCAGGTTTTACCTCCATTCCATCGATCCCATTATTAAACTCATCAATCCATATGCTGGCAATTTGAGCTGGTGTGCTATAAGTTACGTGGCCTGGGACATGCTGTTGGTTACGTGCCGCGTAATAACCGGTGTTGGTCACAATCTGTAATCCGGTGGCATTGGTCAATTGAAGTAATAATTCCGGATTTCTTCCCAGGTACGCTGGCGTACACTCAAAAAACGAACGCACACCCTGCTCCTTAACCTCTTCCAGAAAAGGTATGATTACCTGGAAAGCTTCATTATTATTCCATTTAGTTATATCGATAGAATCAGCGACCGACCAATCTAAGAATACATGCTCATGGATTAGTGATTTACCCAAACTATCCGCTGGAATCAAACCCCGGATCGTCATGATTTGGGGCAACGGTGCCTGCTCCACTATGGACTGGGAGCCGCACCCAAGTAACAATCCTACCCAGAGGGTAAACATCGTAATCAAATCAACTGATCGTAACAAACGAAAAATTCTCATAAATTAAATTTAACCAAATTGGGGAAAAAAGAAGAAATCATAAAAAACCATAGTCACCCTGAGTTAATACATTTCTTGTAAAAATCAAAAAACTGGATGACAGAAAGGGTGTATCCACCACACCCAAATCTAAAAACAGGGTCGCACTGAGCCTTTCGACAAGCTCAGGATAGGCTTGCCAAGGGTGTCCCATAGTTCATTTTTTGTAAAGGAAAGGCCTTCGACAAGCTTGTCCTGAGAGCAGCCGAAGGGCTTGTCCTGAGAGGAGCCGAAGGGCTTGTCCTGAGAGGAGCTGAAGGAGCCTCAGCCTGACTTTTAGTTATTGTTGATATTCAGCTGTTATGAAAATCAGTTCATTACTAGTATGCGCAAGAGTAAAACTTTTATCTATCCAAGGAAAAGACTGCCAAACAACTAATTATTCACATTCAGGATAAATCCCACTTTAAAGACGTTTTCGATAGAGATCGAAGGATCCTCGGCCAGGTGCTTTCTTAATTTGGAAATAAACACGTCAAAACTGCGTCCCAGAAAATAGTCCTGTTTTCCGTAAATCCGCTCGACGGCATCATCCCGGCGAACTACTTTATTCTTATTAGTGCAAAGCAAATATAAAACTTCATTCTCCTTTTCTGTCAGACGGTAGCATTGATCTCCTTTCAACAGCGCATGGGCATGATAGTCAAATGTATATTTACCCAGTGGGAACACCTTTTTTTCTGATTCCATTGGAGGGGACGAATAATGGCTGGTTCTTTTTAAAATTGCCCCGATTTTACAAAGAAGTATTTGTTCATCAAATGGCTTAGTGATGTAGTCCTCGGCACCAAGAGCATAACCTTTTAGTGTATCGGTTTTTAAAGATCTCGCTGTAATAAAAATAAATGGTACTTGAACATTGATCGTCCTTAATTTTTTTGCCAGATCAAATCCATCCATTGTGGGTAAAGTCACATCTAAAAGGCATAATTGAATTTCAAACTTATTAAATTCAGTAATCGCCTCCTCGCCGCCACTGCAATGTGACACTAAAAATCCATGTTCAACCAGTAGGTCTTTAAGTAAAAACCCCAGATGTATATCGTCTTCCACCAAAAGAATCCTCGGTCTTTCCGCAATATCCTGACTCATAGGTCTATCAAGTTATCACCTGTGGAAAAAACAACTCGAAACGGCTTCCCTGTCCCGAATGACTAAAAAGATTAATTCTGCCTCTATGCAGATCCATGATCATCTTTACATAGGAAAGCCCCAGACCAAAGCCTTTTACATGGTCCTTCCGCCCTAATCTTTTGAAACGGTCAAAGACTATTTCTTTATTCTCTGTATCGATTCCCACTCCATTATCTTTAAAAACCAGCATAATTCCGCTGGTGGCCTGCATAATCCCAATCTCTATTACTGGTTTGCGTATGCAATATTTTATTGAATTGTCAATCAGATTTTTGAAGGCATGTCTTAAGTGCAAGGGATCTGCCCAAACACTTACTCCTTCTACAGCGGAATCAATATTGATCTCTGCATTGGAATCTTTAATCTCACTGGCTAAATCTTGCATGACTATTTCTAGCAGGTTCACCAGATCGATGTGTTCTTTATGCAGTTCGTACTGCCCATCTTCGATCTTAGCCAGAGATAGTACCCGTTCCACATTCTCATTTAATTTACTGCTTTCACCTTCAATAATATTTAAATAAGGTGCCACTTCGGGTTTAAAACCTTTTCTTCCGACCCTGCTTAAAGCCAGTTTGATGTTAGCTAAAGGCGTCCGGAATTCATGTGCCATGTTGTTGAAAAAATCAATATTAAACTGACTAATTTTTTTCTGGGCGAGCAATGCACGGATCGACAATAAAAAGACCATTAATATCAAACATAATATAGCCAGGGAGCTGACCAACATAACCCACATTTTACCAAATACGTAAGATTTACGGTCCGGAAACCGAATGACAATAAAATGATCGGTCTCGGTGTCGTAAGCTCCGATTTTACAACAATAAGGAGAAGCTGGATCGCACTCCGCATCCGATCGACTTTTAAATTCGATGTCAAATTTTTGCGGCAAATCATAAAATGCAAGTGCGCTTGTAATAGCAGCATTTATC
>JABDLW010000118.1 GCA_013001805.1 Saprospiraceae bacterium
ATCTCAGCCTGTTCATAGCACAATCTAAAGGTTTTCTCAAACCCTCCACACCGATATGGCTATATTTTCATGAAAACCAACTGACCTACCCCTTCTCAGAATTAGACCGTGATAAAGCACTGGGCTATGACAACCACTACGCATTTATCAATTTGACCAGTGCTTTATTGGCTGACCGGCTGATCTTTAATTCCAAATTCCATCGTGATTCTTTTTTAACAGCTATTCCCGGTTTTTTGGATCAATTTCCCCAGCCAAAGCTGACCATTCCAATAGGCAAACTATTTGATAAGAGTCATGTGATCTATCCGGGTTTTGACAGCAGTGTGATAGCGCGGACAAGACCAGTAGAAAATAAAATCCCCATTATTCTGTGGAATCACCGGTGGGAGTATGATAAAGACCCGGAAACATTTTTTGAAGTTTTGTCTACACTATCCGCAGAAGGATATCAATTTAACTTAGCAGTATTAGGACAACAATTCAGTAATTCACCCACCATTTTTGACAAGGCACATAGTCAATTAAAGCAACATTTGGTACAATGGGGCTTTGTCAAGGACCGAAATGAATATTACGATTGGCTTACCCGTGCCGACATAGTCATTTCCACGAGTAATCAAGACTTTTTTGGTATATCGGTGGTGGAAGCCATTGCTGCTGGTTGTTATCCCCTGCTACCAAATAGATTGGCCTTCCCCGAACATATACCAGATCACCTTCATTCAACGCACTTATATAATAACAAAAGTGAGCTCTACTCCAAATTAAGATCCGGACTCCATCACTGGCCACGCTTGCAGACCAATACCAAAGACCTGGTCAGGCATGTACTCCAATACACCGCACCATATCAAGCCAGCTCTTACGGTCTTCTTTTAGATCAGATAAAGATGTAGGTATTATCTTTTTCCTCGCAGGAGCAACGTCATGCCTCAATAGTGATATAATTAGGCCAGTATCTGCTTGACAATATGACCATGGACATCAGTCAGCCGGAATCTTCTACCCTGGTATTTATGCGTAAACCGTTCATGATCAATGCCCATCAGGTGCATTATGGTAGCTTGAAAATCGTGTACGTGCACCGGATCCTTGACCACGTTGTAGCTGAAGTCATCTGTCTCACCAATGGTAATACCTTTTTTTACTCCGGCACCTGCCATCCAGATCGTGAAGCACCGCGGATGGTGATCTCGTCCATAATTTGCTGGTGTTAGTTTGCCTTGCGAATAACATCCCCGTCCAAATTCTCCACCCCAAATTACCAAGGTGTCCTCTAACAGGCCTCTTTGCTTCAGATCCTGAATCAGACCAGCAGAAGCCTGGTCTGTGTCTTCCGTGAGCTCGCGGATCAGATGGGGTAAATTACCATGCATATCCCAGCCCTGATGATACAATTGTACAAAGCGGACTCCACTTTCAATCAATTTACGAGCAAGGAGACAATTTCGCGCATAGGTCCCTGGTTTACGAGCGGACTCACCATACAATTTATAAATATGTTCTGGTTCATTCTCAATACTAAGTGTTTCAGGTACAGATGCTTGCATACGATAAGCCATTTCATACTGCTCAACCTTGGACAGCAATTCCGGGTCTTGCAAATGCTCGTACTGACTCTCATGCAGGGCGGCAAGATGATCTAACATCAATCTTCTCGTTTCCCGACTCAGTCCCTGCGGATCATTTAAATACAGTACCGGATCCAGACCCGACCTAAACATAACACCTTGGTGTGATGATGGGAGGAACCCATTGCCCCAAAGCTTGGCATACAGGGGCTGACCGCCACCCCATTTACTCCGCGAAAGCAAAACACAAAATGTTGGTAAATTTTGGTTTTCAGTACCAAGACCATAGCTGATCCAGGATCCAATACTCGGTCGACCTGCTTGCTGTGAGCCCGTTTGAATAAAAGTCACCGCCGGATCGTGGTTTATCGCTTCGGTATGCATCGTTTTTACGAAGCATAAGTCATCACAAATCTTGCGGTGATGCGGTAATAGATTACTTAACCATGCACCACTTTGCCCGTATTGATCAAAGGTGAAATCTCCCATGGCTATGGGAAAGGAACGTTGGTTGCTAGTCATCCCGGTTACTCGCTGATTTCCTCGAACGGATGCCGGAAGTTCCTGACCAAATCTTTCCTTAAGCTGAGGTTTATAATCAAACAATTCCATCTGTGATGGTGCTCCACTTTGAAATAAATATATAATTCGCTTTGCTTTGGCATTAAAATGAGGTAGCGAAGGTTTGGGAGCGACATTACTGATCCCACTGTTCATTGACGATAATGCCAAACCACCTAAGCCCAGCAGGCTGTCTTTTAAAAAGATTCGGCGGTTGAGCCGGTTGGCCATCATTTTTAAATATTGATTTTCCATTTATTATCGCTTGGTAACAAATTCATCATAATTGATTAAAGTACTGGCAACAATAGTTTGCGCTGCCAGTTTCTCTTTGTCAAGATCAGAAGTAAGGGGAAACTCTCCGACGCTAAGGAGTTTTTCTGCTTCCGATTTTTCCGCTTGAAAGTGATCGTAAGCATGGTAGTAGAGCTTTGTCAGGTTAGCACTTTCGTCTTGGTTAGGCTTACGGCCAAAAAGCTGTTGATACGCATAGTGTAGACTTTCTTCTAAAGTTGGGGCGTTTACCATTTTTTCTGCCAAAACCCGCGCTGCCTCCACAAACTGAGGATCATTCATCAGTACCAGGGACTGTAGAGGAGTTGATGTTTGCTGCCTGCGAACAACACAATAATACCGGTCTGGTGCATCAAAATTGAGCATGGCTGGAGGTGGAGAACTCCGCTTCCAGATTGTATATAAACTGCGCCGATATAGGCTATCACCCGATTGCTGATTATATGAAATGGCATTTCGGGTCGCCAAAGCCTCCCAAATACCATCCGGTTGATAAGGATATACACTAGGACCACCAATTTTAGGAACCAATAACCCGCTGGCAGACAGGACCTGATCACGTATGATCTCACCGCCCAACCGGTGGGTAGGGTATCTAGAATAAAAGTGGTTTTCCGGATCTTTTACTAACTGTTCCCCGTTGGTCCCGGAAGATTGCCGATACGTGGCAGAAAGCATGATCTTCTTGAGCATTTTTTTAACATCCCATCCCATTTCCATGAACTCTAGTGCTAAATAATCGAGTAATTCCGGGTGCGTGGGTAAACTTCCCTGTGCGCCAAAATCTTCCTGCGTCGCTACCAACCCACGTCCAAAACACATTCTCCATAACCGATTGACGACAACCCGGGCGGTGAGGGGATTATCCCGGGATATGACCCACTGGGCCAAACTAAGGCGGTCAGTACCTACGCTGTCAGTATCTTCAATGAAAACCTCGGGAACCCCAGCCGCGACCTCCTCACTAGGAGCGTCGTATGCCCCCCGATCCAATATATAAGTCTTCCGGGCATATTTTTTTTCCTGCATCACCATGACCTCTGGCTGATCAGTTACTAGCAAGTTCTCCCTTTGCCGGATCTTTTGTAGATCTTGTGAACGCTTATTAAATAAAGCATTTTTACCGCTTAGCAAATAGTATTCAAACCAGTCTTTCTCTTGCAACTCGGGATGAAGATCTGCATCAAAGAGTTGTTGTACTTCAATACGCGAAAGGGGGCGACGGTATATCTTTAGGTCATCCACTAATAGGTGTTCAATGGATTTCCTTAGCTCCATACCTAACAAAAAGGGCTGGTTTGACCAGTTACTTTTGTTGACTCCATGTAAAAGACTTTTCTTCAGATTGTCCTGATGAAGCCGGTGCTCAGGTATTTTCCCATCGAGATAAAACTTTATACCGGCGGCTTTACTACTGCCATCATAAGAAAGTACGATATGGGTCCATTCATTGATCCTGACGGGTTCGGTAGTTTGAAAATCAATGCAATTGTCTGGCCACACATGATTAAATTGAAAAGATAATGTTCCATCGGAATTCAACTTACACAACCATCCCCGGTACCCCTCAAAGTCACCATTAGTTTTTCCAAAAACCGGTCCCTCTTCCCCCTCCTTGAGAAATTTGACCCATAAACTGACAGCAAATGGTTGATCGCGATCGAAATCCAGTTCCCGATTAAATCGAATACCCGCATCTCCCTGAAATAGAACTGCTTTGCCGTTTCGGCCTTCTTCCAGAATGGGTTTGTCATCCATGTGGCCCCAAAGTGCAGCATCAAGTTGCTTTTTCTGGTGATTGTAGTACGCTATGGTATAGCTCTTGTTCGCTCCCGTCCGCTTGTTAGGTTTATCTTCCAGATTGATGTCAGAAGCATCGATTTTAAATTCCTCATCAAAATGAAATTCACCGACCAGTTGGTTGTGGTCCGGTAAATGTTCTTCCAGTCTTTCATGTTCTTTATTGTACCATTTCTTGAAATCACTTATATAGGCCTCTGACGCCTGCATCGCGCCTTCCATTTCATGGATTTCATACCTTAGGCTGTCGATCACTTTTCTTACTCCGGGAGGTGGTAAAATTATGGTGGGAGATGCCTCGCCATTATAGGGTACCACTCCGGCATCATTATTATTATTAAAATATGCGAAGAGGGAGTAATAGTCCTTTTGGGTGATCGGATCATATTTATGATCATGACATCGGGCGCATTCAACAGTCAATCCCAAAATTGCTTTTCCAAGGGTATTTGTACGATCAGCGACATACTCGACACGATATTCTTCATCTACTACACCGCCCTCCTGCGACTGGGGATGGTTACGATTAAAGCAGGTGGCCAAGATCTGCTCTTCTGTTGGACTGGGTAAAAGGTCTCCAGCCAATTGCCATAGCAGAAAGGTATCGTATGGCAAATTGCGATTAAAAGCCTCGATCACCCAATCCCGCCATGGCCAGGTGTTTCGCATTCCATCATCCTGGTATCCGTGGGAGTCAGCATACCTGGCCGCATCCATCCACTCTAATGCCATTCGCTCGCCAAAATGGTTGCTGGACAGCAGCTGGTCTATGACCTTTTCAATTGCAATGTCACCTGTATCGGCTGCATAGATGTTGAGATTATGAGCTGATGGAGGCAACCCTGTGAGGTCCAGTGCCAGTCGTCTCAGTAATACCTCGCGATCTGCCTCAGAATTAGGTGCGAGACCTTGCTTTAACATACTTTTTTTGATAAAAAAGTCGATTTCATCCTTGACCCAGGGGTCCTCTTTCAGGTTGGGAATTTCGGCTGCAACCGGGGCGAGAAAGGACCAGTGCTTTTTGTATACGGCTCCCTGTTCTATCCATCTAAGGAGCATGGCCTTTTCCACAGTAGTAAGCTCCAGATTAGATTCTGGAGGTGGCATCATATAGGTGGGTTCCTCGCTTAGAAT
>JABDLW010000765.1 GCA_013001805.1 Saprospiraceae bacterium
CCGATGTGATAAGTATGATCACCCCGGCACTCATAAGGGCATTCTGAACTGAGGTATATAAAGCGTCTTTATCGCCTCTTTTTTGAAATATTAACATGATCAAACCCGCTACTGCACCCCCGATTAATGCGAGATTTTTCTCCCCAAAGAAATCGATAAATCCAAGAAAAATTTGCGAAAACTGAAACTGTGATGATGTTTTACTAGCCTCGATAGCCTCTCCAAAGATTGCTCTTAAGGTAATCAGTCCGATGGGGATTAAGATAGGTAGTACGGCCATCCAGAGGGGAGGCAATTGTTTTTCATCTTGTGAAGCCAGCTTTTTGATTGATTCCAGCGGAGCATCTAAAGAGTCACGTAAAGGGATGGGCCATCTGTTATTTGCCCATTTGGCATACGCATAACCCACCACGATAGTTACTAACCCTACCAATGTTCCTGCTACCATCATCATTCCAATTGGAATATCTAATTCGCTGATCAGGAAGAGTGGTCCCGGAGTTGGTGGTACCAGGGAGTTTGCCATGGCTGCGCCAGCGGTTATAGCCAAAATCAGTAACAGATAATTCTTACCAATTTTCATGGCCATTGCCTTGGCCAAGGGAACCATTAAGTAAAAAACCGTATCAAAAAAAACGGGTATACCGATGAAAAAACTACTGCCCAGGAAAGTGATTGGAGCTTTGCCGATCCCAGAAACTTTCAATGTGGATCGAACAATTTTTTCGGCTCCACCACTTTCCAACAAAGTTTTACCAATGATGGAAGCCATGGCAATTAATATTCCGATTTTACCACAGGTGTTCCCAAATTCTCTGGCGATTCGTATCCCTACTTCCGTATCAGCCAGGGCCTGACTTGCTTGTGGGTTCATGCCCTTTCCGGCTGCATAGATCATAATCAGAGCATCGGGTGTAAGAATGGCGACCACAAATGCTCCAAGCAGTAATGCGAGAAAAGCATGTAATCTGAGTCCAATAATTCCACCGACTACAAATAAAATACCGACTGCAAGTATTAATAGAGGATCATGCATAAGTTTGGTTTCATTTTAATTTAAATCAATCAATGCACCAGAGTTGAAGTGATTGACTGAGAAGGAAAAAAGTGTGAACATTTAAAGATGGTCATTTTGGGTAAACAAAAGGAGGTCCTTTGTAGAAGAACAGAAAAAAAATTGCCAATCAGTCTACATGATGAGAGACTGATTGGCAAACAAAATCTCAAAAACTCTCTAAACTATTTAACATCCCACCAGACACGCGTGTCCAATACATCCGGTCCCTGACGCGATACGGCAACATCGAGATTCGCTTTGTTGACCGTTTGCTCTGAATCGGGATAGGTCAGCCTTCTGATGAAGTCCTCGGTCTTCAAATCACTACCAGGGTGCGTGTTAGGATTGACAATCGGGTAACCACTTCTACGGAAGTTAGCCCAGGTTTCCGGGCCCATTAAGTAAGATGATATCCAATATTGTCCGTTAATCAATTCCAGTTCTTTACCGGCTTCTAATGGATTAGCAGCAATATAAGCATCAATGTCGGCTGGATCAATGTCCGTAGCCCCCGGCCATACAGAACATTGTTCCATGTGAGCACGGATGCCTTCTTGATAAGCTGCGGCTGCATCTCCACTGGTCCATCCACGTACGATGGCTTCAGCCAAAAGTAACTGTGTTTGTGAATGTGTCACCAAAAAGTTAGGCGCCTCCGGATTGCCAAATCTATTCCGATCCATTTGACTGTAGTCGTACAGGCTCTGCAAACCGTCCGCTTCCACAATCGGTGGAATGGTGGTATTGTCGTATCCCTGCGGCATTCCGATTTGGGCATCGAAGGATCGATCAGCATTAGCTTCGACCTGATCACCTTCTTGTTTTGCCCCAACATACCGTACGGCAATTACCGGCAAACGAGGATCATTCTTTTCTTTCATCCAAGTGACAAAATCCCGATCGAGATAGTAAAAGGGAGCTTGACCTCCGTTAACATTGGTTCCCACACCATTTCGATAATCTGCATTGTGGCGGATCAGTGCATTATCTGCGTTGGAAGCAATTAATCCACCAGCTACTGCTGTTCCCACAAACTGCTGGGCTTTACCAGGATCAACTTTGGAAAGCCGCATGGCTGCTCTCAGTAAGAGGGAATAACCTAGCTTTTTCCATTGCTCGATATTTCCACCATACATGATATCCTGCGTCACCTTGTCCTTATTAGGATCTAGAGCTGCTGAAGCTGAAGCTAGTTCATTGAGGATGTCGTTATAAATTGACTCCTGACTGTCATAGGCAGGAAATCCTGTTCCATCGATAAAAGCACGTCCGGCTTCAAAATAAGGGATGTCGCCGTATGTGTCGGTTAGTACCATAAAAGTGTGAGCTTTCCAGATGCGCAACATGTTCAACAGGTTCGTCTTCTCAGGATCAACATTTTCGATGCCATCCACGAGGTTCTTTACTGAGTTGCGATACCCATTTTGCCAATTGCCCTGGGTGGCTGACCGGTTATCCTGATTCAGATTACCTCCTGTACCCACTCCAATAAAGGGAGTGATCATCTGCTTGACGATAGTGGTTTCATAAGTGAGATTATTATAACCGTAGTCACTGTTTAAAATGGCTGAGTTCAATTGAAAGGTTGGATCGATAGAAGTTAGCTCAACTGGATTTGTATTAAGCTCATCAAATCCATCGTCACACGATGCTAGCAAAATCAATACTAGCAAAGAAGTGAGAAAGTATTTATTTATCGTTTTCATTTTCATTTTATTATAAATTAAACAATCCGTAGCTCAATGACTAAAATTTGAGATTCAAATTAAAACCAATGCTACGGGTGACAGGCAATCCGGTCGCTTCCAAACCTGCATTGAGGTCGGAAATCGTTCCGTTTTGATCGGGATGAATATGAGGTACCCATTTTTTCAGAATCGCAACATTGTTAGCAACAATATTGAGACGGGCACCAGAAATAAAATTATTTTCCGGAATGATCTTACCCAGGTCATACCCCAATGTCACCTGCCGTAATTGCCACGAACCGGCATTAAAAACGGATTGCTCAGACATCCTGCCGGAGCGAATCGTCTCATAGAAAGGCTGAATCGGAGATTGAGCAGTATTTATTTCACCGTTTCGGTTCACTCCCTCACCAACAACGTATCCTACATCTCTTCCTATCAAGGTTGCTTTATCCAGTCCATGACGATAGGCATTAGTATGGGTTCCGCTAATTAATTTATGGCCCAATTTGAAATCGATCAAGAAAGAAAAAGTGAAGTCCTTGTATCTCAAATTATTATTAAAACCTCCCCACCATTTTGGCAGTGCTGTTCCAAAGGACAATTGTTCGGTTGATCGTGCCGGCCGGCCATTGTCTTCAAATACTTGTCGACCCTGGTCATCACGCAAATAGCCCCAGCCATATAGTTGAGCCATTTCTTCACCCACTACCTGACGTAATTCTCCATGAAATTCTGCACCACCGACGGTGATGAAGGTGCCATCAACATCATCGCCCAGGCTCAAGACCTTCGATGTATTGTAGGTCGCATTCACACTGGTGTTCCATTCAAAGTCCTGGGTCTGGATGGGAGATACACCTAAGAACATTTCGATACCCTTGTTTTCACTTTCTCCCACGTTAATTAATTGAGTCAGAAATCCTGATGCATCTGATATCTGTGCTTGTAGAATCTGGTCTGAAGACAGTTTGTCATAGTACGAAATCTCCAGTTGCAAATTCCTGAATATGGTCATTTCTATGCCAATTTCTCGCTCTTTAACCCGCATCGGACGTAGATCAGCATTGGGAACTGTCGAGCCGTTTATACTACCAACCGGCTGTGCATTGCCATCAGGATTGGGAAATTGTTGCGCATTAATACCATAAAAGAGGTTATTAGCGTAGGGAGATACGTCCGTATCGCTACCCACTTCCGCGTATGCGAGTCTAATTTTGCCAAATCGTAACCAACTGGGTAGGTTTGACATCGCCTCGGTAAAAACAAAACTACCAGTGACCGAAGGATATAGAATACTACGGTTTTCAGGTGACAAAGTTGAGAACCAGTCGTTACGTACAGTGGCATTTAAGTACAGATAGCCTTTGTACGCAAGCTCGGCAGATGCATAAAGCGAGTTGACCTGTCGTTCCGAAATTGTATAATTAGGAGTAACTTTACTGGCATTGCCGATCGTGTACAGATCACGGGTAAAGAAATTTTCTCCCAGTTGTGTATTAATATCAAATTTGCGATACATCTGGTTACCACCTGCATTAACCGTTATTCCCAAATTGCCAACTGTTCGATTGGCACCGATCAGAAAGTCGGCGTTAATCTCACGGAATCGACGCAGGTCCTGGACGTACTGTCCATTGACAAATCCAGGGGGTGGAGAAGACTGTCTCTGTGAACCCGTTGGAAGGTTGTACTCCTGATCTCTTGACCAGTAATCTTGTCCCACCCGGCCTTGAATGTATAACCAATCGGTAAAGTTGTAGCGGGCAGTTAAGTTACCGTATACTCTATCCCTGATGTTATTCTCGAATCTTGACAAAGCAAAATAAGGATTCGTACGATTGGTAAACCTTGAATATTTAATCTCATCTCCATTTTCGTCAAAAGCATTTTCCCGGAGCAAATCAAGGGGCATCGTTGTAGCGAGCGTATAGATGACTACCGGACTGTAATCTTGCTCCGCTATATTTGGTGGATTGGTACGATCCTCGTTTGAGTAATTGATGTTTCCGGAAACGAGTAATTTTCCTGAGCTCTGGGTAAAACCAAAATTGACCGTATTACGGACAAACTCTGATCCTGGTAATACAGCTCGGCTATCTAAATTGGACAGCGATAAACTCATGCCACCATTTTCACCGCCGGTTGACAGTGTCAAGGTATTAGATAGCGAAGACTCGTTTTGATAGTAATCCCTGATCTTATTGCGTTGAGGTTCATAAGGCACTACTAGTCCATCAAACAGGATCTGGGTTCCGCCGACTTTCTCTCCAAAACTCCAAACACCGGAAGTAGGTCCCGGAGCATCAGGTCGAACGCCACCTTCACCTTGACCATATTCATATTGGTAGTCCGTCAGATCCAGAGGTGTACCATTGGTATAATTTGAATTCAATTCCACTTGAAGACCTTTTCCTTCCGCCCGGCTTTTGGTAGTGATCATGATTACTCCATCCTTGGCACGAGCTCCGTATAGAGCAGAAGCCGCCGCACCTTTCAGGATATTCATCGATACGATATCGTCAGGATTTATACTACTAAGACCATCTCCACTATCTGATCTCCGGTTACTTCCCACTTCACCAGCATCACCTCGTACGCCAAAATTCGTATTGTCAATGGGTACACCATTTACCACGATCAGAGGAGAGTTGTTTCCACCAAAGGAGGATACCCCTCTAATTCTAATCTTAGTACTTCCTTGAGGACCTGTACCCATAGATGATATATTGACTCCTGCCACTTTTCCCTGCAGGGCATCTAAAAATTTTGGGGATCGATTGATCGTGACTTCTTCCGCACCTACTTTAGATGTGGCATAACCAAGTGTTTTCTTTTCACGCTCGATACCCAGAGCGGTTACCACTACTTCGCCCAGTTGGAGAATATTGGAAACCATAACCATATCAATGGCTGTGCGGCCTTCAATGGGTACCTCGATCGTGTTAAAACCTGTATAAGAGAAAACTAATGTTGTGGCGTCATCGGGAACTTCGAGTGAATAGGATCCATCGAAATCCGTGGCTGTACCGATAGCGGTTCCCTTGACCACGACATTTACACCAATCAGTGGTTCTCCCTCTTCGTCCTGAACGATGCCGGTGATGGTGGCAAATTGGCCAAAAACGGATGCCGAATGAGCAATGGTTTTAAATTTATCTCCCAAAGACTGTTGCCGGGGTTGAATGCTGATTTTTCCCCGTTGCTCAAGCTTGTTGATTTGACTTACTTTTTTCAGCAGTTTTTTTGCCGTTTTGTTCCCTTCCTTATTGTCCTCGTAGATGATGACATATTTGTCATTCAAGGATTCATAACGAAGGTTGGTTTGTGCCAGAAGTCGATTTACAGCTACTTCGAGCGTTTCATTTGGTCTGAATTGAAAGTCTACTTTAATGTTCTCCAGTAACTTTGTTTCATACGAGAAAAAGACTTCATAAGTCTCACTCATCTCCATAAGAACTTCTGAAAGAAGATCGTCTGCTTCCAGATTTGCGGTTGCTTTATCAGGTTCCGCTGCATCTAGTGAAGCTGGATAGAGACCAACGGTCATGGCCAGCAACACAAGAATCATTTTGTAAATTTTTAATGATTTCATAATTCCTTTTTTAGTCAGCAATAATTAAAATTGAATTTTCCACTTAATTGTAAATATTTATTCCAAATATATAACGTTTGAATCATGACGAACTTCCAAGCCTTCTACCGTTTTTTCTAAAATGGACATAGCGGTTTCCAGCTCGTCGATAGGAAGTGAGTAATTTATCAGGCGTTCATATAATGATTCATCAGCTACTATAAAATTGACTCCATAAGTCTCCTCAATCTTATCTAGCACCTGTCGCAAAGGAGCATTCCAGAAAGTCAGCACACCGTCTCTCCATGATGTGTGGTATTCGGTTGATACTCCATTTTTTCTTTCAATCTCTTGGCTGCTTTCTGAGTAAACGATCAAGTCGCCGGCCTGCATCATCAAAGTAGTATCCAAATGTTTTATGAACAGCCGGATGCTCCCCTCTTCAAGATAAACCTTGGTTTTGTCTCCGTAGCAGTTTACATTAAAGGAAGTACCCAAGACTTCGATCACAAGATCTTTGGTTATTACCTGAAATTTCTGGTCATTAGTCGGCCGCTTTTTCACTTCGAAGAAAGCTTCACCTTTCAACCAGACGGCTCGATCTTCATCGTAAGACCAGTTTTTGTCATATATCAATTGCGAATTGGCATTCAACTGTACTTTTGAACCATCGGAAAGTTCTAGTGCATGCTTTTGACCAAAATCTGTGGTTACCACCTGCTCTGCTGTTCTCCCTGAGAAAATCCAAATTGCCAAACCCAGTGTCAACGCAAAAGTTGCCGCAATACTCCAGGGTATAAATACTTTGAATTTGGCTAGGACAGGCTCATCGGCTTTAGGTTTTGAGACACGAATTTTGTCGGTGACTTGCGAAAATATTTTTGATTTGATATCACTTGAAGGTGCAGGCTGGCGATCAGCCTCCTCAAATAATTTCCTCAATAATCTGGATGAAGGAGGAGCGGGATCCTTTCTTATCAAATCCAGCAGCAGATCAAGCTCTTCTCTAGAGCACGAATCCCTAAATAGTTTTTCGACTAACTTTTCCTTCATCAGTTTATTTCTGTGATGCAACATCATCGCACCTTGTGACCAACTTACTACCTTATATCCAACCTTAGAAAGAAAAAGGATGAGGAAAAAGTGATTTTTTTTCTAAAAAAGACCTAAATTTAGAATGCTGACTCAAATTGGTACATTTGACTAAGCGAAGATGCACTTCGTTATGAAGTGCTTACAGACCTTGAATCTTGTTATGTTTATCCCCGAAGAAAAGCAACATCTTGAAAATCTCCAGATTGGCGATCTGGTCAGCTTCAACTGGATTTTTGATAAACACTATAATAGTGTTTATAACTTTTGTCTATCTTTTACCAAATCAGCTGCGGATGCCGAAGAACTGACCACGGATGTATTCGTTGTCATTTGGAACAAACGAAAGTCACTTGATGTTGACCGGCCCCTGAAGCCACTCCTGTTTAAAGTAACAAAAGACTTGACCTGGAATTTCCTGCGAAAGATTGCGAATCGGAAATCGAGGCAAAATCAATTCCTGCAAAACTGGTCACCACATAAGTCTGAAAGTACAGACGCAGAATTACTATATCAGGAATATGAAAATAGGTTATTGGGTTTGCTGGAAAAGTTGACACCTCAGCAGCAAAGAATATTCACTCTGAAGTACTTGAAGGGTAAGGATCTTAATCAGATCGCCGAAGAACTGGCTATCTCAAAAAATACGGTAAAAACACATCTGGCAAAATCAAAACAGTTTGTTCTGAGCCAAATACCCTCTCTGGGAGCTATTTTATTATTGTTGCTTAGTTTTGGGTGACTTACAAAATAATCAATCCGCCGAAACTGAAGCATTTCGCTTGGTGGCAACAAAGGGATAACTGATAAGGGTCACACCGACTTTTCCCTCAAAGGTATCTCCCTCAAATACCCCCTTCACATTCACCTTAAACCCTTTGTATTTAAAGTAACCTCTCATCCTGCTTTCTTCAATCGATAATTTATTGATATCGGTTTCACCATTATCCACCGCTACACTACCACGATATGCATAGCCTTCCCGCTCTATATAAAGGATACCTTTGGCGTCACCAGAAGGCATATCCTTGATCACAAAGTCCCAATCTCCAATATAGGGGTCGTCAAGGAACACTGCCCTGGGGACCAGAGCATTGCCACTTTTTGTTGTATGACAGGCTGAAAAAACTGAAATTAGGGCTAGTAACGGGATCAGAAGGCGGAGGGTACTCTTCATGATTCTGCAAGGTTTAAAACTTAAAAAGTAACGTGTTTTCTTAACAATTTATTTGGTTCCCGCAAAATTACCCTGGTAAAAACTTATCCAAATAACCCTTCCACTGGTCATATGCTACCTGATATGGACTAGCATCCGGATCTGGAAAGACCTCATCTACGATACTGAGATTTGACATAGCCATTTCGAAATTTTCATAGATACCTATACCCACACCCGCAGCCAGGGCAGCCCCGATAGCACCGGTCGTATCTATCATTTTTATTTCCGCCCCTGCCAACGTTGCGACAGTACTGGAAAATATCTTTGACTGAAAAAGATTGTCATTGCCGACACGGATACTTCTTATCTCTATACCCATACTTTTCAAAATCTCCATTCCATAGATAAAAGCGAAGGCTATTCCCTCCAGGGTTGCTCTGATCATATGCGAATCCTGATGGCGGTTGAGTTGCAGATTGCAAAAATGGGCTCCGATTTCCCTGTTTTCGAGCATCCTTTCGGCTCCATTACCAAATGAAATTACACTCAATTTATCAGCACCCACGGTTGCCCGACTAGCTTTCAGTTCCAGCTCATTGTAACTGGAACCTGGACCAATCATCTTTCGTAGCCAGCCATATTGGATACCCGCGCCATTGACGCAGAGCAATATACCGATGCGAGGCTCAGTGACTGAATGATTTACGTGCGCAAAGCCATTGACCCGGGACCGTGCATCATACACAGCTTTATCCACCACCCCATAGACGACGCCTGATGTACCCCCGGTAGCAGCAATTTCTCCAGGTTGTAATACATTCAACGACATGGCATTATTGGGTTGATCTCCGGCCCGGTAACTGATCGGTGTCCCTTTTGCCAACCCTGTTTGTTCCGCACCAAGTTCCGAAACGGTGCACTGAAGACTTACGCTATCTACTATAGAGGGTAAGAAACGATCGTCAATACCAAAATAGTTTAGTACTGACTTCGCCGGCGTGTTGCTGACAAAGTCCCACAACACACCTTCAGAAAGCCCGGTGATGGTAGTTTGAATTTCTCCCGAAAGTTTGTAGGCAATGTAGTCTCCGGGCAGCATGATTTTCTCACATTCAGCGTATAACTCCGGCTCATGACGTTTTACCCAGGCTAGTTTAGATGCAGTAAAATTGCCAGGTGAATTAAGCATTTCACGCAGGCAGGTTTCCTCTCCAATTCCTTCGAAGGCATCCTGACCGATTTCAACAGCGCGGCTATCACACCAGATAATGCTTGGACGAATAACCTTGCCAGCTTTATTTAACATGACCAAACCATGCATTTGGTAGGAGATGCCCACACCTTTTATCTCTGAGGGAATAATGTCATTCTCATTCAATAATTGCCGGGTGGCCTGACAAACATAGCGCCACCAGGTATCCGGATGCTGCTCGGCCCAACCCAATTGGGGAGCATCAATAACCATTTCTACCGCAGGTTGCTGCACAACTGCTTTGGCTTTACCTGTTCTTATCTCCACCAGTGCAGCTTTAATGGACGAGCTCCCGATGTCATATCCTATAAGGTACATATCCTGACAAATTAGCTAGTGTAGCACAATGTTACTAAATCCTGAATGAACGCTTTATGCTGATTCTAAATCAAAAGTATCTCAGATTATTCAACATATTTCAATTGACAAGGTACCAGGTTACAATCAGCCAACCATCGCTCCCAGAAATTACTGCAAAGT
>JABDLW010000188.1 GCA_013001805.1 Saprospiraceae bacterium
GTTATTCAGCGACACAGGGTGACGTTGATGCAGGCATGGATCTGGTCAACACAGCGACGGTAGTGACCACGGAAGTACCGGGTCCGACCAGTGACGATGCGACAACGACGATAACGCAGACACCAAACATCGCTCTCACAAAAACCGGCGTCTTCGACGACAACATCATCGCTGACGGCTACGCTCAACCAGGTGAAACCATCACGTACACGTTGACAGTTGAGAATACTGGAAATGTGACGCTGAGCAGTGTAAACATCACGGATCCACTGCCAGGAATCGTCATTGGTGCACTAAGTGACAATGGTGGAAATGGAGCCACTGTGCTAGCACCAGGTGATATTGAAACAGCGACGGCAACGTACGCAATCACGCAAGCGGATATCAATGCAGGTGTTGTTGACAATACCGCAACAGCGACGGGCGATTGTCCGGATGGTACCGTAGATTGTGCGAGCGACATAGATAGCCATAGCGAACCATTATTTGCTCCACCAATCGAAGAAGAATTCTGCACCTATACCAAAGGGTTCTGGGGCAATGCGAATGGCAAACACGAAGGACAGACCACCAAGCAGATACTGGATGGATTTGACTTGGCGAATAATCCGGTGGTTATTGGTGTGCCGGGGGTAGCTTCGATTACTATAAAATCGACAGACTGTATTCTTGCATTGCTGCCGGGAGGTGGACCATCGAAGAAGCTGAAGGCTAATCAGAATGTGATGGTGCCCATGGGTAATTCTTGCGATGTCAGCCAATCTGTACAGGTTAATAATAACGGTACGATCAAGAATGGCGTGGTGACTCAGTTGATTGCGTTCATCTTGAACACCAGACTTGAGCCCGGACTGCTCAGTGTAACCTTTGGAGACATTGAAGACCGGATTGGAAATTGTTTCAATATTCCAAACTCCATTGCCGCATTGGGAGATCATACCACGCTGGCAGAATTGATTACTTATGCAAATCAGGTCTTATCAGGCCAGGTAAATGGATCATTAAATGATCTTAATACACTATTCACAGATCTTAATGAGTTCTTTGATGAATGTAGACCATTTAGTTGCAGTGGTGACAATCCCGGTCCAATGGCAGGTGCAAATCTTGAGCTAACTAAAGGAGTGGATAACGAATCTCCCAACGTAGGTGATCAAGTTACTTTCTCCATTAGAGTGATCAATTATGGACCTGATCAGGCAACTAATGTTGTGGTTGAAGATCGACTACCCAGTGGATTAAGCTATGTCGATGACAGTGGTAACAGCAGTACGACTTACAACGGTGGTATTATTACCTGGAACATCGGTACAATGGACAATCAGGAAGAAATCTGGTTGGATGTCATAGCTACTGTCAACGGACAAGGATCTTATACCAATGTAGCAGAAGTAATCCATTCGGATCAACCAGATCCGAATTCGACACCGGACAATAATGTTATATCGGAGGACGATCAGGACGATGCCACAGTAATCCCAGCAACTCAGTCCGGAGGCGATTGTTGCGAGGATGGGGATAAACCAAGAAGGTTGGCACTGCGATACACAGCTGAGAATTGTTCAGCGACAGATCATAGCCAGAGTTCTGGTTCGGTTAAGTGTTCAAATTCCGGAGCACTGCAAAATGAAGTGTACATCGTGGCCCGGGACGACAAGAAAGGCTATACCTGGTTCACCGGTTATGTGACGGTAAATAGTACTTTTATTGCAGATGCAGCGGCCGCTGGTCAATCTAAATTAAGGCCTAAAACACTAGTTTATATTTATGCCAGTGAAGGCGGACAGTTGCTGCAAGCCATTGAGTTTCATACTTCATGTTCTCAGCCATTGGTAATTGGTGACCAGTTTGGTGCCATTGAATTGGTGGGAGTAGATCATCCGAATGGATACGTCTGTGGAACCATTGCCGGCTTATCCAGCATACATGCTGATGCTTCAGGTAATGATGATGGCAGTATTAAGATCCTGGCTTATCCAAATCCGGCATCTAACTTCGTTAACATTGAATTGCAAGGGATCGAAGATGATAAAACGACAATCGAGGTCTTCGATGCACTAGGTAGATTGATGTTGACCAGGAAAGTTGCGGCCCTGGATGAAATGCCAATTCAATTAAAATTGCCAGATGTGATCAACGATGGAATGCATTACGTCAGAGTTAAAAATGACAGAGAGATTAAGACGATTCCAATTATTGTGAGAAAGACAATTTTTAGTACTAAGCAATAATAGTATTTTTTAAATTCAAGAGACGCAGCATGCAAATTCTGCGTCTCTTTGAATTTTTCGTGCCACCATCTTTTGGATTTTTCCGAGGACCTTGCAGTTTTGAAACATTAGATGAATTATCGACACGGATAGTAATTCAAACCCGTCTCAATGGATGAAGATATTTCATAACCCTAAGGACTATTACTTTGTGAAGGGTTTTATTTTGCTACCAGCGCATTCTGAATATTAATCACCTCCGGATCACCGGGATAAATGGAAAGATATTTTGGAATCTCTTCCAACGCTCTTAAACTTTGATTTAGAAAATAATAGAGTTTGATTCTATTTCTCAATGCATCGCGGTTACGTGGATCAAGCTCAATGGCCTTGCCAAAGTCTGCCAGGGCAAGCTCATTATTTTGCTGACTTGCCCGCAAGGCACCACGGCTGGAGTATGCCCGTGCGCTATTTGGCATAAGTTGAATGGCCATTTCAAAGTCCTGAGTAGCTAGATTATACTGATTGCTCAAGAAATAGGCATTTCCACGATTCAGGTAGGCGGTGCCATATTTTGGATTGGCTTCCAGGGCTTTATTGTAGTCTTCCAAAGCACCAGGTAAATCATTATTTGCTCTGCGCTCCACTCCCCGGTTTGTGTACACCAGTGCCAGATAGGGATTGTTGCGATCACTCCAGTCCTCTTTTTCAATTGCATCGGAAAATACCGTAATGCTATTTTCCCACACCTGGCTCCGGGTGAAGGATCCAATACATAATAGCACACCAACAAGTATTATACCTTTGTATAAAGTCGGTTGATTAATGCGTTTGCTTTTCAATAGATTTTCGACAAAATAGGCTACTAATAGTCCAATACCAATGAGAGGAATGTAGATATAGCGATCAGCCAGCATGACATCCCGGATAGATAATGCCTGGGATAAGAAGGTGAGGAAAAGATTCGAGAGAAAAAATACCAGGGCAAAAAAGACGAGTTTGTTGGAGTTTTTCCAGGTGCGATAGATGGCGTATAGGTATGCAATAAAAAATGGTACGGCTAAATAGTAATAAAATGGAATAGCATCTTTGGGTGGAAGGGTATAGAAAGTTGATAGCTTTAAGGGGAATAAGAAATTAAGAAAATATATGGCAAAGGAAACCATACTAAAAAGTATGCGGTGCAGGGGATTGAAGTAAATCATCATTTCGTCATTTTGCATTTCATCTTTTATGGAAAGGGTGATGCCGGCAAAAATGATTGTAATTAGAAAGTAGGGAACCTTCTCCAAGAGCACCTGGCGACTGAAAAGGTTTCTATCCCGGACATAGTCTATGAG
>JABDLW010000190.1 GCA_013001805.1 Saprospiraceae bacterium
ACTCTAGCATCAATCTAAATACCAATCGGGATTTTAACGACAATTGGGCATCTTTTACAGTCTGGCCAGACAGAATGACATACCTTTTTTAAGTCATCGCGTCACTATGGCAGGTAGTGAAGTTTGAATAAAGAGTCGGGTAATTTCAACTAATTGCATGCCTATCTGACTGTATTCCAGATCATTAATCATTAATATTGCTCCAGATATTTGATTAGATCCGACAGTTGTTGTTTGGTACCCAGGAGAATAAAGCTGGTATCTTCTGTAACGATCAGGTCTGGTTTTGGATTGACTATGAATGAGCCATCTTTTTGTTTAAAACCAATGACATTTGCACCGGTATTTTTCCTGATTTCCAATTCTCTAATAGACTTGTTACGACATTTTTCTGGTAACCTATCGTAGGCTAATTCTTCAAATCCTATGTCGGATTCAAACTCGTTAGACAGATAGGAAAAGAATTCTACCGTACCGGGTTTGGTAATCAAGGTGGCCATATAAAAGCCTCCAAGCCGGTCGGGCATAATCACATGATCGGCTCCTGCCATCTTTAACTTCTTCTCCGTACGATGGTCCTTTGATGACGAAATAATATGGATAGACGGATTAAGTTGCCTTGCGGATAGCACGGTAAAAAGATTGTCGGTATCATCAGCAAGGGTAGTAATAATTGCCCGGGCACTGGCTATGTGGGCATTGAGCAGGGCTTCGTCTGAAGTGACATCAGCTTCAATGTAAATGATTTTCTGAAGGCTGCGTTGAATTTCTTCAATTTTGACCGGGTTGTTGTCAATGACAATAAAGGGTATCCTGTGGGATAGAAGATTGTCAGCAATTTCCCGGCCATATCTTCCATATCCACAGACAATGATATGGTCTTTCATTTTTCTAATCTGTCTTTCAATGGTTTTTAAATGTAAGTTCTTGAAAAGTTCACCCTCGATCACCAACGCCGTGAATGTAGACAAGGAGTAAGCAAATATACCAACGTTGCAGACAATAAGAATTGATGTAAAAATCTGTCCTCCTTCGCTTAAGGGGCGAACCTCGGAAAATCCTACAGTGGATATCGTGATTATAGTCATGTACGTTGCCTCCCGAAGATTGAATCCTTCAATAATCATATAACCGAGAATTCCAATCACAACTGCGGTGGCAATCAGTCCGAAGGCTAACCTATGATTGAGGTAACTACCTCTGTACCTGTACCAGGCTAAATTATCAAACCATTTCATAGAGAAAGTACTGAGAAGGATTTACCGGCAATCATATCCAACAAGGTTAATAAATTCTTTGGTAATATAATCGATGGTTTGATTATAATCCTGGCTAATTTCCTGTCTGGATATGATGATTAGTTTAAGACCTTTTTCTGAGATTGATTTCCTGAATTCAGCTTTAGGGAAAGATCGATTCTCACTTATCGGATCGACTATAAGAACAGCAAAATTTACCTCAGCACAAAAAAAGTCTACTTGCAGATCAAAAAGTAGCTGATCACGGTTGAATTCATAGCCATAGAAGTTCTTTTCTTTGAATAAGTTTTCCCACAGAAATTGGGTGGCGTCCATCGTATTGCTTTGATTTATTTTCATGGTGATTGTGGCTTAATTATGCGGCTTTATTCGGAATGTTTAAGATTACTTCCGTGCCTTCACTGTTTCTAATTTCTATTTTCCCGTGCAATTTTTGTGTAAAAGCATTGATCAGCTTCATGCCCATAGATTTTTTTTGATTGGTTACCGGAAATCTGGAAATTCCTACTCCATCGTCACGCACAATGAGTTTCAGTTCATTCTTTTGGGCATGTAAACCGACATAAACCATACCTTGCCGCCCATCGGCAAATGCATATTTGAGCGCATTACTGATTAATTCATTCAAAATTAAACCCATTGGAATCATAACATCCACATCTAATCTCAGGGGGTCGATCTCGGTATTTAATGAAATCCGGTCTTCCTCAATATTGTAGGAATGCCACAGACTGGCGGTCAGGCTTTTTATATAATTTGCTGCATCAACTCCTATCAAGTCGCCTTCCTGATAAAGATTTTGATGAATTAATGCCATGGATCTAACACGATCTTGGCCGGCTTTCATTGCATTTTTAACTGCTGAATCATCTACATTTCTCGATTGTAGACTAAGAAGGGAAGAAATAATCTGTAGATTATTTTTTACCCGGTGATGAATTTCCCGCAGGAGAATTTCTTTCTCCTGTAGATTGTCAGCAATGATTTTATTTTTTTTCCTTAATTCTATATTCGTTTTTTTTCGCAAGAGATTATTACGCCAGATCAGGGTAGCAATGACCGCCAAAAGAATGATGCCCGAAATAAGTGCCAATCTCGTCCTGGATGCCTGGATTAATTTAAGGTCTTTTAATTGATTGTCGGCGTCGAGACGGGCAATCTGAGCCTTGTGTTCTGTTGTAGCATATTGCAGTTGCAGTTCCTCTGTTTTAGCTGCAAGCTGATCCTTCCAAATACTATCGGATATTGCCTTGTATTCGCGGTAATAAGATAATGCCTTTGTCGGTAGTTCTCGATCAGAAAAAACCTCACTCAAATATTTAAGTGCCTGCTCCTCATAAAATCGATAGCCATTTTCCCGTGCCAACTGAAGACTTTCTTCAAGCAATTTAATCCCTTGTTCCGACCTTCCGTTTTTGGCCAATACATAACCCAGTTTGTAGGCTGTCATTACGAGTTCCTGGACTGAACCAATTTTTTGTTGCATCTCATAAGCGACCTCCAGATTTCTTTGGGCTTCGGAAAAATCTTCTTTCCAAATATATACATTGCCAATGTTGTGGTAGCTATTAAAGATGCCCCAGGTATAATTTTCACGAAGATCCATCGCTTTTGTCAATTCATAATATTCGATGGCCTTGTCATAGTCGTTTGCCTTTAGGTATGCTCCAGCCAAATTGTTATACATGGCAGCCAACCTGGTTGAGTCGCCTGTATTTTGACAAACATCAATGGCTTTGTGATACTGCTCAATGGCATCAGAAACCTTATTTTGCTCAGAAAGGACAAGTGCCATGAAACTTAATCCATCGATCTGCCCATTGCTGTTATCTTGTTTCCTGCTCAATTCATATAGCGACTGCGCATTTGCAATGGTTTCTGCAAAATTCTCTTCCTCAAAATAGATGCTGGTCCTAACCTGAAGGCCTCTAATGATCGCAGCCGTATCTTGCACGATAAAATGACTGCTGGTAAATTTGTCAAGATATTGATGTGCCTGGTCAAAATCTCCCTTATTTCGATATAAAAGTGCATAGTGATAGTTGACCGATGGCACTTTTTGCAAGAGACGTTTCTCGACACAAATGCGCATTGCCGTATCGGCATAGCTCAGGCC
>JABDLW010000204.1 GCA_013001805.1 Saprospiraceae bacterium
GGTGTAGGATGAGAACGCCGAGATCATTCCGGACTTATCATTGATTTCGGCAATGAGTCTTCTTGCTGACATGTGATCAATACCAGGATCCAAACCCATCTCGGTCATGAAAAGCAAATTTTTATCCCGGTCCTCACTGTCCAGATGCGCGATTTCTTCAGAGAGATAAGATGCTGTGAGCATATGACGTCCCAGATCCAGGCAATCCAGAGCAACCGGGTAATGCAGCGCTGGAGGAAGCATGGAGATCACAATATCACTATCCGAGATGAATTTTCTACGTTGTGATGCGTCGTCAATATTTAGCTGAAAAACCGTTGCACCGCTACGATCGCCTACTTTCTCCCTGGCGAGATTTACATCAATATCGACCACCACTACTCCGAATCCATCGTGACCGGCATGTTCCAGAAGATAGTTAATCAAGGAGGTCGCCGATCTCCCAGCTCCAATGACTAATATTTTTTTCATATTGCCAGATAGGTTTCTCTACCCGGGCACAAAATAAGGGTTCGGGCGGTGATCTAATGTATCTCCTCAACATCCTTCCCAAATTTATATCCGATGAGGTCCATTTCGCAGGTCGTGATGAAGGGGTCAATGTAGAGATCGCTTGCAAGTTGAGTTTTGACTAAATTGTTGTTCAGTTTATCTCTGGGATCTATGAATGCAAAAAAAAGAAAGGAAAGGTTTGAAACGACGTATGAGGTATTGACCGATATCGATCAGTTGCTTCCGGAAGACCGGGAACTTTTGCAACGAGCCGGTAACGCGCTAGGTCTGGCTTATGCTCCATACTCGGGATTTTCGGTCAGCGCTGCCATACGACTGGCCGACGGACAAATTCTCACCGGTACCAATCAGGAAAATGCAGCATACGGACTTTGCATCTGCGCCGAACAAAATGTGCTATCAACGGCCGGAAGCAGCCATAAAGATCATTCGGTGGTAGCTATGGCAATTACCGCGAGATCCAGTGTTAAAAAAATTGACCATCCAATTTCCCCCTGTGGTGCCTGCCGTCAGTCAATCAGCGAACACGAAGATCGGCACGACCGGCCGATCAGGTTGATCTTGCGAGGAGAAGAGGGTGAAATTTACCTCTTCCAGTCGATCAAAGATCTCCTACCCTTATCATTTTCCGGCAAAGATTTGAAACAGTTATGAAAGTCCCCCGGCTTCCATCCAGCGATGTAATTTGTCAATATCCCCCGGCAGGTCCACTCCAATTGGCGCTTCCGGAACAACAGAAGTCATAATATCATATCCAGCCTCCAACCAGCGCAGTTGTTCGAGAGATTCAAATTGCTCCAGGAGACCTCTCTCCAGATTTGCCACTTCCAGCAAAACTGTCTTGGTAAAAGCATAAATGCCCAGATGGCGGTATATTGGTATGTCAAAATCATCGTTTTGCTGAAACGGAATCGGAGCCCGGCTAAAATACAAGGCTCTTCCATCTGCTCTTCTAACTGCCTTCACAATATGGGGTTGCCGCAGTTCGTGTCGATTGGTTATGGGACAAAGAAGAGTGCCGATAAGGACGTCCGAATCAACGAATTGACGGCAGAGCAGGTCGATATTAAGAGAAGGAATGAAGGGTTCGTCTCCCTGGATATTGACGATCACATCGGCCTCCGTTGTTTTTGCCACTTCGGCCACCCGGTCGGTACCAGATTGATGTGATTCAGAAGTCATAACTACCTCCATTTTTGCGTTCATACAGTGTTCGTAGATGGTTTGGTCATCGGTGGCTACGAGTACTCTGGAAAGCATCTTACTACTATGAGCTTGATTGTATACCCTTTCAATCATCGAGGTACCTCCAATCAGGGCAAGAGGTTTGCCCGGAAAGCGACTGGATTTATATCGGGCGGGTATCACACCTAAGAATTGCATTTAAATATTATTGATTTATTTAATATATATAGTACTTTTGTCTAGATTCTTATGATAAAATTGATCACAATATCCATTTTAGGTTTGTTCTCCTTGGTGATAAACCAAAATCAAACCTACGCGCAGCAAATAACTGATGCCGCCTTTATTAAAATCGATCCGAAGTTAGGAAAAGTGATACAGCATCGCGTACTTAAAAATCAGACGCTCTATGCGATAGCCCGGGGATACGGAGTAGCTGAAGAGTCGATTATCAATGCAAACCCCTTTCTCAAAGGAAAAAAGAACCGCATAACATTGCCTCCCTTGCTGATTATTCCGGTGGAGAACAACCAAATTGTGGCGAGACTCCCACTGTTTAAAAACAAAAATGAATACCTTCCGGTATATTATCAAGTTAAGAAAAAAGATAATCTGTTTCGAATCAGCCGGGTTTACTTTGACATTCCCACCAATCTCCTCAGTAACAGAAATGAATTGGATGACCAACGATTAAATGAAGGGCAGGTTTTACATATTGGGTGGCTGAAAAAAAACTTTGAACCACTCATTGTTCACCAGGGTAGATTGTACGAAGATGAGGTTAAGCCTGATGACAGACCCGATGCTCAAAATGAAATTCGCTTTCGAGAGACCATGGAAGGCACCAGTCTGGTAAGTAAAAATGAGGTTGCGTATTGGAAGACCAATGACCAGGCCAAAGGTCTGTTTATTATGCACCGCCACGCAGCGAAATCCAGCATCATCGAGATAAACAATCCGATGTATGACAGAACGGTCTATGCAAAGGTTATTGGTACCATTCCTCCACATCTGTATCCGGAGGAAGTGGATATGGTCATTTCCCACGACATCGCTAAAGCACTGGGCGCAGTCGATCCCAAATTCTTTGTACGATCTCGCTATAAATCAGCGCACTCGATCAGCAGTCGATAGCAAACCAGGCGAAAAATTCAAATGAGGCCTTACCATTTGCACAAAATTTTATGGCGACAATTTCAGGATAATCCATTGGTTACCTTTGCTTTAAGTATGATAAGAAAGTGTTCGGGATGACGTTTTTGCCCCCATTAACGTAAATTTATCTCTGTTCACAACCAAATAGCGTTAGCCTATTGATAGCTTTGTGCCAAAATTTGAATACCATTGAAGATCTATAAAGATATATTAGAGACGATTGGCAACACGCCAATGGTACAGCTCAATCAAATTGTCAAGGACATTCCAGCGAGGATCCTCGCCAAAGTGGAGACCTTCAATCCCGGACATTCGATCAAGGACCGGATGGCTGTGCGTATGCTCGATCAGGCCGAGCAGGATGGCAAGATCAAGCCAGGAGGTACCATTATTGAATGCACCTCAGGCAATACCGGGATGGGCCTGGCCATTGCCGCGTGTGTCCGTGGGTACCGCTGTATTTTTACCACCAATGACAAGCAGTCTAAAGAAAAGATAGATATTCTGAAAGCACTCGGTGCCGAGGTGGTTGTTTGTCCTACGAATGTTGAGCCTACCGATCCCAGGTCTTATTATTCCGTGGCAGAGAAACTAAGCAACCAAATACAGAATTCTTACTGGTTCAATCAATATGACAACCTGGCCAATACGGAGGCGCACTACGAGTCGACCGGACCTGAAATCTGGGACCAGACCGATGGCAAAATTACGCACCTGGTGGTAGGAGTAGGAACCGGAGGCACGGTATCAGGAACTGCCAGGTATTTAAAAGAACAAAATCCTGATATCAAAATTTGGGGCATCGATACCTATGGTTCTGTATTTAAAAAATACCACGAGACAGGTGAATTTGATCCCAAGGAGATCTATCCATACATAACTGAGGGCATCGGCGAGGACATCTTACCCAAGAACGTCGACTTCACACTGATCGACCATTTTGAAAAAGTCACCGACAAGGATGGAGCTTTAGCAGCACGTAAATTGGCCAAACTTGAAGGCATCCTTCTGGGTTACTCGGCGGGAAGTGCTATGGCTGGCCTTCTGCAAATGGCGGGTCAACTCACTGCCGATGACGTGGTTGTCATCATTTTTCATGACCATGGCAGTCGCTACGTTGGAAAAATATATAACGATGATTGGATGCGCGAAAGGGGCTTCCTGGATGCGGAACTTAGCATTAAAAACCTGATTGAAAGTAAGGTAGACAAACGATTTGTGGCAGTGTCCGCCACCGACAACATACGTTCAGCTATTGAAACCATGCGAGATCTGGATATATCCCAGATGCCGGTTATGGACGGGGATAAAATTATTGGATCGATTACGGAAGCTCAACTAATTCAGTTTTTATTGGATGAAAACCGGAGAGAGCAGGAAGTGTTTGTCAAAGAAATCATGGGGGCGCCATTTCCGGAAGTTGAGCTGAATACTCCCTTGAGTAAGCTCAGCCAGGTCATCAGTAAACAAAATCCAGCAGTCATCACCAGGGATCAGACCGGCAACTTGCACATTATTACACAGTATGATATTATCCAGAATATATGACTCAAATCTGGTTGGGACCGATCTTTGATAATAAATCATTTAGAAAGAAGTTTTTAATGCGTACCACTCATAGACAATAGCAATTGAACAAGTATCATCTATTCGTATTTATCTGGTTTTCATGCAGTGTATTCGGTGGAGCACAAGATCTTTTATTCTCCCAGTTCTATAGTGCACCTTTGAATCTAAACCCTGCTTTATCCGGAGGATTTGGGGCCAAGTACCGGGTTTCGGCCATCTATCGCGACCAGTGGAAAGGGCCCCTGGGCAAGTCCATAGGTAGTTTTGGCGGTTCTATTGACTTGCGATTCGAGCTACCCAATGGAATTCTATCTGGCGACGCGGTCGGAGTAGGACTTCAATTTATCACAGATCAGGCCGGATCAATTGATCTGTCGACGAACACTATCTCTATTTCTACAGCTTTTCACAAATCTCTTTCCAGGAACCAAAAAAAGGCGCTATCGGGGGGCATACAACTTATCACGGGACAAAGAAATGTCCTTTATGAAGACCTGGTCTTTCAGGATCAGTTTAATGGAATCGACGCATTCACCGGGGTAACCGGTGAAGATCTACCAAGCAATAATTTTGGTTTTAGCGACCTTTCCGGAGGATTGAATTTTGTTTCCGCAGAAAATGATGCGCTGCAATTATTCATGGGGGCTTCTATCCATCACATACTTGAACCTCAATTTTCATTCTATAAGAAAGATGACGACGAACGCCAACAGTCAAAATCGGACAGTCGACTAAAGAGAAAATATATCTTTCATGCCGGCACGATGGTAAAGGCTGGTGAAAATCTGCGCTTGTCTCCCCGGCTTCTCTTCGTGTCTCAGGGGCCGACCATGCGAGGCCATATCGGTACTAATTTTATTATAGAACCCAATAAAACAGATGCGGTCAATTTTCATGTCGGCAGTTGGCTGGCTTTAGTGCGGGATTTTGATGGGGCGCCGAAGCCCGAAGCACTGGGTGTGATGGTTGGCATAGGGATGAGTGATCTTCTCATCGGTATGAGTTATGATTTCAACCTGCGCGACCTGGTAAACTATCGCACGGGTCAGGGAGCTTTTGAACTTTCCATTTCCTACCTGGGTAACTATGAAGATGAGGGTGGTCTTTGCCCCACGTTTTGAGCAGATTAGGAGGCTGTTAAAATACCCAATCTTGCGCTGATTTTCTTACTAGATATTTCTTTATGTACAAAATATAGCCGTACTCGTCGTTTCTGATTTTGTTGATCCCCTGCCTGGCATGCTATAGCAGACGGGTCAGTCAGTTACAACCCGGTATCTTCCCCGTCCGTACCGGCACGGGCAGGCTTCGTCTCGCCGCATCATAAAGCGACGATTTACGGCCTTCAGCAATCAACTTGAGTATTTCAAAAGCCTCCTAATCAATCACTCCAGGACCAAGTTGAACATTTTCGATAATCTTGAGACCATATCCATCCAGAGCTACCCTTCTTTTCGGACTATTCGTCAATAATCTGATCTTGGTTATTCCCAGGTCACGCAAAATCTGCGCCCCTACACCAAAATCACGCTGTTCTGTCTTTTGTGAGCGAGGCTTATTGAGTTCTTTGAGATTGTGAATGAGATTCCGGCTATCCCTTTGCCTCATAAAAAGCAGTACACCTGCACCTGCAGTACTTATAGCTTGCATAGCCTGCTGAAGCTGAATGCCCTGATCATCAAAAAGTGCTCCTAAAATATCTCCGGTTTCGGTGGAGGAGTGGACTCTTACCAAAACCGGATCATCCGCATTCCAATTTCCCATAACTACCGCCAGGTGGGTATCATTGCTTGTGAGTTGTGTATAAGCGATGATCCGGCAAAGGCCCCATTTAGAAGGGTGTACAACTTCTATTTCTTTACTGATCAGCCTTTCAGTGGCCATCCTGTGGGCCACCATGTCCTTGATAGATATAATTTTTAATCCATGTTTTGCGGCTATTTCCAAGAGTTGCGGTAACCTGGCCATGGAGCCATCTTCGTTGAGAATTTCGACTAAAACTCCTGCGGGTGAGAATCCAGCCATTCTGGCAAGATCAATGGTTGCTTCCGTATGACCGGTTCTCCTTAAAACGCCACCATCTTTTGCTTTTAATGGAAAAATGTGTCCTGGCCTGCCAAAATCGGCTGGTTTGGTCGTGGGATCCACCAACGCCCTGATACCGGTTGCCCGGTCGTAGGCAGATATCCCCGTAGTGCAGCCCTTGCCTTTATAATCGATGGAAACAGTAAAAGCTGTTGCATGCAGGGCGGTACTTTCCTCCACCATGAGGTCAAGCATCAACTCCTTGGCCCGGCTTTCGGTGATTGGTGCACAAATCAGCCCACGGCCATGCATAGCCATAAAGTTGATGATCTCCGGAGTTACGCATTCTGCGGCACAGATAAAATCTCCTTCGTTCTCCCGATCTTCATCATCAACCACGATGACGACTTTGCCAAGCCGGATATCTTCAATCGCGTCCTCTACCCTATCGAGTCCTTTTTTCTTCTGCATAACTTTCATTGCCAATTTTCATGTTTATAAACGTCTTGTGGTTGATCTAGTTCTGCAAGTGGAGCACAACAGGAGTGCCAGTCAAAATGCTGCTCGACATAGGCTCTTCCCCTTTTTGCCATGCGATTCTGTTGATCAGCATCGTCCAGTAACCTTTCGATTTTTGAAATAAAGTCGGGAGGGCTATCCGCAGTCATCATGAC
>JABDLW010000216.1 GCA_013001805.1 Saprospiraceae bacterium
CATTGACTTATACAAACCGCTGCCCGGACCACCGCTGATCACTTGCCAGGGCAATCTCTGATGCTCCCACATCGCAGCATATAAAACCTGTGGATTATTCATATCCATAGATAGCTCAGTACAGCCGGTGCGGTCATCGATATACAAAATCTTTGACCAGGAAGCACCGCCATCAATAGATTTGTAGATGCCCCGGTCTTTGGTACGATCGTAAAGTGCGCCCTGAGCTGCTACGTATACAATATCGGAGTTGGTGGGATGAACCACAATTCTTGCGATATGCTGGGTGGAATCAAGACCCAGTTTATTCCAGGTCTTGCCCCCGTCATTTGACTTGTAGACCCCGTCGCCATGGGAGGTCATCACGCCTCTTACGGCATGTTCGCCCATCCCGCAATAGACAATGTTGGGGTTGCTCTCAGCCACAGACACCGCTCCCACCGAACCGGTTTTAAAGAAATCATCGGAAATATTTGACCAGCGGTGTCCCGCATCACTGGTTTTCCATAAGCCACCTCCGGTAGTGCCCATAAAGTAGGTGAAAGGATCGCCTTTAACACCGGAAGCAGCCACCGATCTCCCGCCTCGGAAGGGGCCGATACACCTGTATTTCACCGTCTCGAAATAATCATTAATGTCGACGCCATCTGCTTGATCTGAAACTTGTCCATGCAGCGTATTCATTAGCAAGACGGTCAGAAATAGGAGTAGAACTTTCATGAAATTGCTTTTTTTATGGTTTCCTTCAAGTCTCAGCAAAGTCGAAACACACCAAGATAGTAATTGAAGTGTCGCTCAATATAAAGAAAAGGTTCAGTACGGCTAAGACTGGAAAGTTAGGAGTTACAGTAGTTGGGGGTCACATTTCTACTTTGATTACAGACTCTGGCGGCAGTGCACCTGGGAGCCCTATGATCAGCACCGGACTTTGGTGCAGGCCAATCCAATATAGAATGGATGCGATAATTGTTAAATTTAGTCTGAAATGCAACAACTGATTAATATGAAAAAATACCTTTTACTCGGCCTTACCTTGTTTTACTCCTTTTTTTGCTGTGCACAAGATGTCATGACACCCGAATTGCTTTGGCAGCTGGGCCGACTCAGCGCACTGGGCATTTCCGAAGATAGAAGGGAGGTGATCTATCGGGTTAGCTATCCATCGATCGAAGAGAATATGAGTACAACGAGATACTTTTCGATTCCCATCGATGGAGGCGTTGCCACCGAATTGAGTGAAATATCCAATCGCATCCGGGATAAACATATTTCTCCTGATGCCCGGTACCAGGTGAAGGTAAAGGAAGTGAAAATTGATAAAGTTTTCGGGCATGATTTTTATCCGGAACTGGAAAAATCAAATGTACACATTTATGAAAGTCTCAATTATCGCCACTGGGACGAATGGGAAGATGGCTTTTACAGTCATCTATTCGTAAGTGATGTAAAGACAGGTACAGAGAAAGATATCATGGATGGGCAGGCATTTGACTGTCCCCAAAAACCGTTTGGAGGGGAAGAGGACTATGTGTGGAGCCCCGATAGTCGTGCTCTGATTTATGTTACGAAACGGAAAAGTGGCACCGAATATACCCTGAGCACTAACACAGATATACTCAGGTATGAACTTGCCTCAGGGGAAACCGAAAACTTAAGTGCAGGAATGGAGGGATACGATGTAAACCCTGCTTTTAGCGGGCAAGGTACCTTGGCCTGGTTGAGCATGGCCAGGGATGGCTATGAATCGGATAAAAACGATATTGTCATCAGAAGTTCAAATGGCAATGTAAAAAATCTGACCCGGAACTGGGATGGTACTGTCAATGGTTTTATCTGGGGCTCAACTGAAAATGCCATTTATTTTAACGCACCTATTGATGGCACGATACAGCTTTTTCAAGTTGAGGTTAACACCGCGAAAATCCGGCAGATTACTAAAGGTGATTTTGATGTGACCGGCATGGTAGGTCAGGTAGAATCCAAAATGATTGTCACAAGGACGGACATGAATCATGCGTCGGAAATATTCTCGGTGGATTTAGAAAGTGGCGCCATGGAGCAGTTGACGTTTGTGAATAAGGTGATCTATGAGCGTATCAATTCCTGTAAGGTTGAGCGTCGCTACGTTACTACTTCTGATCAAAAAGAAATGTTGACATGGGTGGTCTATCCTCCCGATTTTGACCCATCAAAAAAATACCCCACATTACTTTATTGTCAGGGAGGTCCTCAATCAGCTTTATCGCAATTTTATTCTTTTCGCTGGAATTTTCAATTGATGGCCTCCCAGGGTTATATTATTGTAGCACCCAATCGTCGGGGTATGCCAGGCCATGGAGTGGCCTGGAATGAGACCATCAGCAAAGAGCACGGAGGACTGGTGATGGATGATTATTTGTCAGCTATTGATGCACTCTCACAAGAAAACTTTGTCGATAATGAAAGATTGGGTTGTGTTGGTGCCAGTTATGGTGGATATTCTGTTTTTTATTTAGCGGCAATTCATGAAGGAAGATTTAAGTCATTTATTTCTCACGATGGGATTTTTAATCTCCGCAGCATGTACGGCACCACAGAAGAACTGTTCTTTGTGAATTGGGATTGGGGTGGCAGTTATTGGGATAAAAAAAATAGTGCGGCGATGAAATCATACCGCGAATTTGATCCCAGTAATATGGTCAATAATTGGGATACACCCATTTTGATTTATCAGGGAGGACGGGATTACCGCGTACCGATAGGCCAGGGACTTGAGGCTTTTCAGGCTGCCCAGCTTAGGGGTATCAAAAGCCGTCTCATTTATTTGCCGGAAGAAAATCACTGGGTGTTGACGGCGCAGAATGCGATTGTCTGGCAGCACGAATTTTTTCGCTGGTTGGAGGAGACACTTTGATTATCTTCTTTTCATTTTCTGTCGAAATAGTAAATGGAGGTAATCGGCGAAAAAAATGACACCTTCATATTTAGCATTATTCAGAATTAAAATTTAACCAATGAAGAGAACAGTATCCTTTTGATCACTTCAATTCTGGAGAATGTCGACCTTGATGAAAAAATTTGTAGATGGAAATACTTATTAATATTCTAATCGGGCTAGTGGCCCTGCTCCACTTGTATTTTCTGTGGCTTGAGATGTTTGCCTGGGAAACAAGAGCCAGGAAGGTGTTCAGGAGTTTACCGGATCATTTATTTACCCCAACTAAAGTGCTCGCCGCAAATCAGGGTCTCTATAACGGATTCCTGGCGGCTGGACTGATATGGTCGTTGCTGATTTCTGATACCATTTGGGCTAGCAATGTTGCCATCTTTTTTTTAAGTTGCGTTCTGATTGCTGGTATATATGGCGCAATAAGTGTAGATAAGAAGATATTTATTGTCCAGGGTTTACCGGCATTATTGGCTTTGATTTTAATAATTGTTAACCGGTGACTAGATGGCAAAGGTCAATTTTGAACAATCCGTAATCATTTCATTCAACTATGGCAATGACTCATTGGATCCCCTGCATCGTTTAGGGGATCGATTAAGCTATTTGCTGGATCAAAGTGATGCTGGTTATTATGACGGTCATGAACTGGCACTCGATAATGCAGATGGAGCGATCTTTCTCTATGGCAGAAATGCGGAGACAGTATATAAACTGATCGAGCCAGAATTAGATAAAGTTGATTGGATGCATGGAGCTGAGGTGACCCTTACCTTTGGCAGTAATCAAAACGCCAAAAGAATCGAATTTACTCTGGAAAAAATCTAACTTATTTCCAGTTGGATTCAGTTATTTCTTTTCTGCTCCCACGACCATGCACTGGACATTATTTCGTCCAGGCCCCTTTGTGGAGACCAACCCAGCAGATTTTTTGCTTTCGAGTAATCAGCGTAAACAGCAATGACGTCTCCAGCCCGGCGATCCGCCATTTTATAATTGAGTTTCAAACCGGAGACTTTTTCAAATGAATGTATCACTTCGAGTACGGTACTTCCGGTGCCTGATCCTAAATTAATAATGGTTGCTTGTTCCGGCTCTTGTTTCAACAGATAATCCACTGATCTGGTGTGGGCATGTGCCAGATCCATTATGTAAATGTAATCACGTACACAGGTACCGTCCCGGGTGGGATAATCCGACCCAAATACCGAAAGTCGATCTCTCTTTCCTATCGCGATCTCGGTTATGATAGGAATGAGATTATTGGCAATGTTATGAGGTGATTCGCCGATCAGATTACTTATGTGTGCACCGGCAGGATTAAAATATCGTAAAATCACTGCACGCTGATCCGGATGCACATTCAAAAAATCAAAAATAATTTGTTCGCAGATTTGCTTTGTACGGGCATAGGGAGATTCCGCTTCCTTCAAAGGGGTACCTTCGGTGACCGGAAGCTGATCGGCATTGCCGTAGACAGAACACGAACTAGAAAAAATTAAATTTTTGACCTCATATTTTTCCTGACAACGCAACAGGTTGATAAGCCCTGCAAGATTGTTGTGATAATAAAGCAATGGATTTTCTACACTGTCACCCACGCTTTTAAGTGCGGCAAAATGGACGATCGCAGCTATTTGATTTTCCTGAAATATTTTCTCGAGGTCAAGACTATCGCAAAGGTCAATGTCGTAATGTTTTACCTCAATACCAGTCACTGCCTTAATCTGGTCATATGTTTTTCTATCGCTATTGATGAAATTATCTGCACTAACCACTGAATATCCCGCTTCGAGCAGGTCGATAATCGAGTGACTTCCTATATATCCCGCTCCACCAGTAACCAAGATCTTGTTCATGTTGACGATTTATCTACATTTGCAAATGTATCACTTATCTATTGAATCAATGCCCAGGAAGATATGTTTCAAAGTTTAAGAGAATCACTCTATGCTATCGTTAAAGATGCTGGAGCAGCTATTCTTGAGATCTACCAAAATCCCGACTTTTTTGATGTAGATTATAAATCCGACAAGTCTCCCCTGACCGCGGCAGACAAGGCGGCAAACGATATCATAATTAAGGGGCTGTCAAATTTGCCGGATAAGATTCCTATTATTTCTGAGGAAAGTAAGTTGCTGCCCTACCAGGATCGCGAACACTATCATTATTGCTGGTTGGTTGATCCCCTGGATGGGACCAAGGAATTCATCAAGAGAAATGATGAGTTTACGGTAAATATCGCGCTGATAAAAGATGGCAATCCAGTGCTTGGAATTATCTATGTGCCGGTGGGTGGCGCATGTTATTTCGCTTATAAGGGAGGCGGGGCTTTTCGCATCGATGGCACCGAGGATATTCGGCTCAAATGTGATGATTTCATAATTAATGAGCATGGGCTCCGGGTCCTTTGCAGCCGGTCGCATCTTAGTGAAGCAACCCAGGAATACCTCAACCAATTGACAGAGCCCAAATTGGTGCCACAAGGTTCCTCGCTCAAGTTTACAGTTATAGCTGAGGGGAAAGGAGATGTGTATCCACGCATTGGGCCTACCATGGAATGGGATACGGCAGCGGCGCATATCATTTTACAGGAAGCGGGTGGAAACATAGTCGAATTTGCTACCGGACAGCCCCTCAGGTATAATAAACCATCGTTGCTTAATCCTGACTTCATTGCCTTTGGAAATGGACAAATTTGACTACTGGTTAAAGACATTAGCCTTTTTGGGCTTGATATAGTCAAGCCGGTCAATAAAAATCATGAGACATTATTTAACCAGAGAGTACCGGGGATCTTTATCCTCGGTGTTTTACGATAGAAAAATGTAGCCGGGAATTTACATTCCCGGGCGGATCGCTAATTCGGTAATAATTCGGTGAGTACGAATTAAACGAAGGAGACAGGTGCTTTATTCCTCGAGATTGAATGAAATACCATGAAGCCGCGGATCTCAATCCGTGGCCGTGCAATCAAAACCAAGAGTGACGCGGATCTATATCTGTAGTGTTCTGTTGCGCGTATAAATGTAGCCGGGAATTTACATTCCCGGGCGGATCATTAATTCGATAATTAAGCGACATCAACTACTTCCTCCGCTTCGGCACCGGATCATAACCATGCCCTCCCCAGGGATGACAACGGAAAATTCGTTTCAAACCCAACCAGCTTCCACGAAGAATACCCCATTCTTCTATGGCTTGAATGGTATAATGCGAACAACTGGGTTCAAAGCGGCAGGTAGGTCCCAGGAGCGGGGAGATCGCGTATTGATAGAAACGAATAGGTAGGACAAAGATTTTTCTTAGCCAGCGTCGCATGACTATAAGTTGATGGTTGCCTCTTGCTTCTTGTGATCAAAAAGCATAAATTCTTTTTTCTTGGCGCTGGTGAATGCCACTACATTTTTCTGGTCGTCAAAAAGATCCAGGAGTAAACGATTCTGTAATTTAATCTTTTTCGGAGACGTAATATTTTGGCCTTCCAGATAGCACCAGAATGCGGTTAGGTCTTCGCCATATTCTTTGCCTAAAAAGTCAAAGACTACTTTCTGGCCATCTACAATGACAGAAAAATGATGGGTGAGGTAGGCTCCAAGAAGTGAATCTGCCTTTATGTGTTCTTTAGATGTGGAAAAATTAGGATTTTCCATGCCGGATTGAATCATGGCGAGTTCGAGATCATCAATAAAGATATGCAGACTGATTTCCAAAGACTCGTTTTCCTCATTATAATGCACCTCTGTTTTACTAAGATGAAAATCATGCAATAGCTGACCGCTCAGGAGTGAGGCAGTGAAGAGAATCATAAAGGATAGAAGATTCATCTAAATATTGGTTTCATGCAAAGCTGTCAAAGTAGGATCAACTGACTGTCCGGACAAAGAGTTCCCAATTTCTATATTTCTGATGGTTTGTACATAGCTTACAAATTTGATTTTTGAGTCAATAACATCTCAGAATTCGTGATGGAAGTTGAGATTTCAACTGACGAAGTCCTGAATCAGAGTATTGTTCAGTTCAATCAGCTATGTAAATGAGCCAATAAAAAAAGCCATAGTTTATATCACCATGGCCTTTTTCTTAAGACTTATTTGACTTTAATATCGATAGTAATCCGGTTTAAACGGTCCGGCTGCATCTACACCAATGTATTTTGCCTGCTCTTCACTTAGTTCTTCGAGTTCAACACCGATCTTGGCCAAGTGCAGTCGGGCGACTTCTTCATCCAGATGTTTTGGCAACATGTAGACTTTATTCTCGTATTGATCGGTATTAATCCATAGCTCCAGTTGGGCCAAAACCTGATTGGTAAATGAGTTAGACATAACGAATGACGGGTGACCAGTGGCACATCCGAGATTTACCAAACGTCCCTCGGCCAATAAAATGATATCCTTGCCATCGATCGTGTACTTATCCACTTGCGGTTTGATTTCTCGTTTTTCGCCATGCTGGTTCAACCAGGCTACATTAATCTCATTATCAAAATGACCTATATTACAAACGATCGCCTTGTCCTTCATGTTTTTGAAATGATCGGGATTGATCACATCCTTATTACCGGTCGCCGTCACTATAATGTTGGCTTCTTTTACGGCATCTTTCATCTTCTTAACCTCAAACCCATCCATGGCAGCTTGCAAAGCACAAATGGGATCAATTTCCGTCACAATCACCCGGCAGCCGGCACCACGTAGCGAGGCAGCCGAACCTTTACCAACATCACCATAGCCAGCGACCACAGCGACTTTTCCGGCCATCATAATATCGGTAGCTCTCCGTATCGCATCAACACAAGATTCTTTGCAACCGTATTTGTTGTCAAATTTGGACTTGGTTACCGAGTCATTAATATTGATGGCTGGGATAGGTAGTGTACCATTTTTCACACGTTCATACAACCGGTGAACCCCGGTGGTGGTCTCCTCGCTCAGGCCTTTGATACCTGCCACCAATTCAGGAAAACGGTCGAGCACCATATTGGTCAAATCGCCTCCATCATCCAGAATCATATTAAGCGGCTTGCCATCTTCAAACGCAAATAGCGTCTGTTCGATGCACCAGTCAAACTCTTCCTCATTCATACCTTTCCATGCGTAGACCGGTATTCCAGCTTTCGCGATGGCCGCTGCTGCATGATCTTGCGTAGAGAAAATGTTGCAGGAAGACCAACTTACTTCCGCACCCAATTCGATTAAGGTTTCGATTAAGACAGCTGTCTGAATGGTCATATGTAAACATCCGGCAATTCTTGCTCCGGATAAAGGCTTGCTTTTTCCATATTTCTTACGCAATGCCATCAAACCTGGCATTTCCGCCTCGGCTAATTCTATTTCCATTCGACCCCAGTCGGCGAGGTCAATATCCTTTACTTTGTAGGTTAACTTTTCCGTTGTTGAATTCATCGATTGTGTGATTTTTTAATTTGCGAGGACAAAAGTACGAAAAGTGTAACGTTTTCTGATTCAAGATGTTTTAGACAAGGTATGACCTTGCTCGATTTATGAACATTTAGCTGTACTTTATAGTATGAGTTTAACCAATGGAAGGTATCAAGAGCTTCTTCAAGCGACATCTAAATGTATATGAACACCTTGGCGGATCTTAAAACGACCTAACTCTTTCGCCGGTAGGATAGCACTTAATTTAGTTAAGTAGATTTTTTAGAAGATAACAGAGTCCAACTGACCGTCGGATTTCATCAATTCAATCGATCAGGTCTCTCCAAATGATGACATTGCGTTTTCACCTCTTTGAGTCTCAATATTTCATGAATGATCGGTTATCGATAGGATATCAAAATCAGAAGGTAACAATTAGAATGACTGGGGTTTGGCAGACCTCCCCTTTGCTGCTAGGAAGATAATTACCCCGGTGAACAGTCTGATCGATCTTGAGATAACATTTTGAAGGGTTCAATCTTTTGAATACATTAAGCCAAATCTGATCAGAATGAATCGTTGGATGGTTGCATGAAAGGTTAACCACTATGTACCGAAACCCATGAATACTGACCAAAGCCGGTAAGGATCATACACTACCAGCTCATTTTTGTTTTAGCCTCTTACAATATCAATTATCCTTGCCCAAATGTTTCTCTTCACGGAATCATTGTCTCCAGTACTCTTAAATGTTTTTTTATATATAAACCTGCTAAATGCATAAAACATTCATTATATAGCCATCTATTTATTTCATATTATTATATATATAAATTACATTTATGTAGTTTATTACCGAGTCTTACACCATAACATGCTTCTTTCGTCATTTGAAGGAATAGTTCCCCATGCATTAAAAGGTCCTCCCTTTCAATTGCTTGACATACTGATGTCAGGATCTGGAGCAAAAAAAAGCTTGAAAAAGACCAATAGAGGATCCGTGATCCCATTCGACATTTCTCTAATATTTTTGATTTCTGGCGATCTCCTATCATCCCTCTTTCGGTTATCTTCCTGTAGTTTCTCTGCAGCTTTCATCCACCTTTTCTCTCCACCAGCATTATTTCCCAAATGAGTCGCCTCGATTTTTTTTACAGGTTAAAACGACTACCGGGATTTCTATGGGTACGATATAATTCAGTTTGGATTGGGAGTGAGTTGCAAAAGTATAGGATAAAAATAGATGATCAAACGAATCTCGCAGGAGTTCTTTTTATCAAAAGGATTGCTGTCTTCCTACTTATTGTCCTTACATCATTCAACCTTGTATCGATTTGTGCACAGCCATACCCAGTAACCTTCTATATCCCGCTTCCTGAAGGCGATATCCGAAACACTCTAGATGGAATTAATTCAGCAACAGGAAACGATATTACGACTGTTATTTCACTGGTTACCATCGAAGGTAATGCGGTTCTGGTTTACGATCATTGGGAAGATGGATACGAAGCAGATATTAACAATCCGATTCAAGCCAGTACCCTTGTGTTTGGTGACAACAATCCAGCTAATGGTGATCTATCCACTCCTCCAGCGGGATTATCTTGCTTTCCCATATGTCCGGCTGGAGACGCACCTTTGTCGGTTGGATTGATACTCACTTTTAAAAATACGATGAGTGCTTTCCCCACCAGGGGCAATTCACCCCTCTTTTTTGACGGAAAAGATCGGATTTCGTCCAATCGGAGTTTATCACTTTCTCGGGCTGCCTGGTCTCCCACTCCAGGGACCGTGCTAGCTGGCGCAGTCGAGGTGGTAGATACGTCAGCCTATGGATTATGTTTTGTCGCTCCGGTAGGAGAGAATACAGCAGACCAGTTTAGTATGTTCCAGAGAACGGACTTTTATGTAATGGCCGCGGAAGACAACACCCTAGTCACCATCGATGTCAATGGTCCCACAGCAGGGGGTGGTATCATGATGATGACGCTAAATCAGGGACAAGGTTATACGGTTTCGAATGTCTTGGAAGGCGCCACAATCAAAGCCACTAAGCCCGTCCAGGCCCACTTGATTACAGGGGATGTGGGTGCAAATTATGAAAGCCGCTGGTTTACTCTCTACCCTCTTGATTTTGCTGATCAGACTTATTACAATCCAGTAGCTTCAGCCTCCACGAACGATCTGACTTCAGTTTTCCTTTATAATCCAACCACAAATCCTCTCAATGTCAACTACAATACCTTATCCGGCAGTGGATCTTTCATGATTCCGGTTATGACATCATACCGTTTTGATATGCCCATTGGCTCGGGAGCTAGGTTTTCAGGAGATGGCAACTTTTTTGCAGTTGCAGTGGTTGATTCCGATGCAGGTGGCAACCTGACTCATGACTGGGGTTTGACCTTATTCCCCGAAAACTATCTGACCTCTTCTGTTGTGGTCGGGTGGGGACCAGGAGCCGACGATATATCAGGGCCTGCAGGTCCTGATGCAAATTATAGTCCGGTTTGGGTCATTGCTGCCCAGCCAACCACTATTTATGTCGACTGGGATGGCAATCCAACTACCGGAGCGCTGACCGATCCGAATGGGAAAAAATACGATCAAGACTTTTCGGTTTCTGCCTATCAAAGTCTACGATTGTTTGATAATGTCAATAATGATAATGATCAAACCGGTGCCCGAATTTATACTGTTGATGGCACGAAGATCGCCGCCGCCTGGGGACAAGACCCTTCTGTATCCGTGGCGGGTAATCCAGCATTTGATTTAGGTACCTCGATTTCTCCAAGTTTAGTCCTGGAGTCATTTAAAAAGGCTCAACTAGTGGATGATGATATGGATGGCCTTCTAGACCCCGGAGAAAGTATCATCTACCGGGTCATTGTACGCAATCTTTCGCAAAGGACAGTTTCGATGGTCACCGTGGAAGATATGCTTCCCACTGATGATGTCACGTATGTCGTTATGTCTACCACCAGGTACAGCAGTAATCCACTTTTCAATAATATTTCGGTGCCCGATAGTGGAAGTACACCTTTTCCTCTTGATGAAGGTGGAATTACCTTGATGCATCTGGAAGGAGGGCAAACGGACACCATCGAATATGAAGTTTCAGCCTCTTTTACCATGGGAATCCCCGATGTAGTGATAAACAATGCCATGGTAAACACTGGGGAATCTATCTTCAATATCGATGTAGAAGTCCCAGTTGACAATAGTTTTAATCCTTGTTCCGTGGATTTTTACACGGATAATACTTTTTCCTCAATTACTTTTAATTATGAGCCGAATAACACCTTGTACCTCCAAGTAAATATTCCTTATCTGATCAATGGTGGTGCTGTTAATCTAGTGTTAGAAAACACAGATAACGGCGACTTTGAAACGGTGACTTTGACGGAAACACCCGCATCATCAGGGATTTACCAAGGATCTCTCACTAGCTCAAACTCGTCTGGAGGGGGTCAGGAAAATGGAATCCTGTTGGCTATATTAGGCCACTCCATTAGCGCCACCTACACAAATACCCAGTATGCCAATACTTGTAGTGCTATGGCGATAATGACACCACCGGTGCAGATTAAGCCTCTTTACTTAAGTGACAGTTTAGTCGGACAGGGTCTGGATCGGACCATCCCTTGGGATGCTACAGCGGCAATTACCGCTGAACTCTTTCCTGGTGGTGGTCCGGTAATTATAGGAAATACGACGTCTGATGAGATAGAAGATGACGATAATAATTTCTCAGTTTCCCACGAAACAATGGCTGGTGACGGTCGCCTAATGTTGGTTGGTATTTCGTACATTGATAATGCTACAAATTCCAGACAAGTAAATACCGTCACCTATGGCCCAGCACTGCAAAGCCTCTCTAGAGTAGGGAGCATCGTCAGGAACGCCGATGGAACCAGGCCTGTGACAGAATTATGGAGCCTAGTTGATCCGGATGTCGGCATGGGAGATCTTGCAGTGACCTGGAACGAAGCACACGAGTCCAAAGTGGTGGGCGTAATGACCTTTAATAATGTAGATCAATCCACACCTCTAGGTAATCCATCCTCAGCCACGGGAGATGATCCTGATGATCCAAGCATTTTGATATCATCGGCTATGGATGAACTCGTTTTTGATGTGGTCACTTGGTCAAATAACTGGGGATTATCCGCTGGACCAGATCAAACTGAGCAGTGGAATCTTCAAGTAGATCCGTCAGGTGGATCGGACGATCTAACCGGTGCTGCAAGTACACAAAGTGGGGCCTCTATGGTAACCATGAGCTGGAACGAGCACCGCGATCCTTGGGCTCAAATTGCAGTCGCCATAAAACCGGTGGCAGGTAATCCTACGGAGTCATTCACTCAGTTACCCACCATGTGCCAAGACTTTGAATTAATTGCTGGGACTACCGTGACCGCAACGCTTTACCTTAATATTTTGACCGGGTCAATGCCTGCGACACCGTCGATTACTGGTGTACTCAAAGCAAATGGCAGCCTAATAGCAAACTTGTCAAATGCATCTTTTACCGGCGGGATTCTCACCTTAGCTGGTGTTGTGGCAAGCGATGACACGGTAAGTGCAGGTCAGGCAGTTTCATTGGAGGTAACAACGGCCCAGGCGGGGGTCACATTCGAAATCGAATACGATGTGCTGAATAAGCCTTCCCGGATCGACCTGCCTACCACTTCTGTGATCTCCATCGATGCGCTGGCTCTCTACGAT
>JABDLW010000219.1 GCA_013001805.1 Saprospiraceae bacterium
GCTCTCGGCCTTGTTCCGAACGATACCTTCGCTTTGGAACTTGACGAGGTAGGCCGGATCCGTTATGCCCGGGATGTGATTGTCACCAACTGGTCTGAGACAGTGAGAGGTCTACAATTTGATTTAAAAACACGGGCGCTCCATTTTAACGGTAGATTCGATATAAAGGCACCGAATGCTTTTTATTTAAATGGCCAGTTATTGAGCAAAGGAAAGGAGGAATTTAAATTGAGTCTGTCTGAAGATTCGATTTCCAGTCATCGATTGATGCAGACTATTATTGAAAAAAATAAAATGCACCGCTACCGGCTACGACCTCTGAATGAGGCATACATTTATTTATTTCGCAGACATGAAATGGGACATTTGGCATACGAAATGGAAGATTTCGACCAACTGGTCCAGGAAAAGGAAAAGGAAATTACCAGGTTATTAAAATCACCTGTACATCTTGTCGAAATTGAGTTGATACGTCCCTGGTCACCACCAAAGGATTATCCTGAAGATGAGGTTCCCGCTTTTATTCCTGAGCCTGATCCTAACAAGGAAATTCAAGCATTTACTGTGCCAGAGGGATTTCAGATAAATCTATTTGCTGCAGATCCGATGATTGCGAATCCAATTAATCTGAATTGGGATACTCGGGGAAGGGCCTGGGTGGCCACCAGTAGCACGTATCCTCATATAGTGCCGGGCCGAGAACCTAACGACCGGATTGTGATTTTGGAAGACACCGATCAAGATGGACAGGCAGACAAACATATTGTTTTTGCCGATGGGCTTTTGGTTCCCCATTCTGTAATGCCGTTCCCGGGCGGTGCCTATGTTACCAGCACCACAGAATTCTTATTTCTAGCTGATACCAATGGTGACGATCAAGCTGATTTCCGACGAGTGATTTTTGACGGTTTTGGCAATGCTGATGTACATCATATGATTCATGGATTGCGCTGGGCACCTTGGGGTGACCTTTATTTCACGCAATCCATTTACATCAATACGTTTGTCGAGACCAACTATGGTATGCGTCAATTAAATGGCAGTGGAATCTGGCAATTCAGACCTGAGACCGAGAGATTAGAAATATTTAGCCGTGGTTTGATTAATCCCTGGGGTCACGCCTTTGACCAATGGGGTCAGGCATTTGCTACAGATGGTGCAGGTGCTTCCGGAATCAGTTATCTTTTTCCTGGATCAGCTCATCAGACGGCCGTTGGTGCCGAGAAAGTGCTGAATGGCCTGAATTCCGGCACACCTAAAAATACCGCGGCAGAGGTTTTGTACAGTCGGCATTTACTGTCCACCTGGCAGGGAAGCATCGTTACCAATGACTTTCGTGCCAACCGAACCGTACGCTATGAAATATCACCATTTGCCAGTGGCTACAGAGCGGAGGAGGTAGAGACCATTTTACACTCTGATCATAGATCGTATCGACCAGTGGATACTAAGGTGGGACCTGACGGAGCTATTTACATTGTCGATTGGTACAATCCGATAATAGATCATGGTGAGGTTGATTTCCATCATCCCATCCGGGATAGATCGCATGGTCGGATTTGGCGTATGACGCAAAAAGAAGCACCGCTTTTGCCTGTCCCATCCATCTACCAAGCCGATGCATCTACTTTGCTGGATCTTCTAAAATCACCGGAGCAGTTAACCCGGCTTCTGGCAAACCGGGAACTGGTGTCACAGAGATGTCCTCAAGCGCAAATTAAAAAGTGGTGGATATCACTACCCCGTCAGCATTCAGAATTTGACCAAAATAGTTTGGAAGCACTTTGGCTACATGCTGCTTTAAACTATTATGACGAAGCACTACTTTTCTCAGTGATTAAGTCAGCGAACGGACATGTTCGTGCGGCAGGGGTAAGAATGCTAGGCCATTATAAGAAGCAAAGAGAACATATGGATTTATTGCGAAAGTTGGTCCATGATCCATATCCCCAGGTCCGGCTTGAAGCAGTCCACGCCTTGCATAGTCTGGGTACATTAGAGGCTATAGAAACGGCACTCCAGGTTTTAGACCATCCCATGGATGAAAATTTGGAATTTGCGACTTGGTTTTTGGCTAAAGATCTCCGCCAAATTTGGTTGCCGGAAATGTTGTCAGGAAAATCACTTTTTGAAAATGACATGAATAAACAGATGTTTGCTCTGCTTGCCTGTGAAGAAAGTAATATAGTGCAACCTATTGTGCAGTTAATTAATGCGGGCAGCCTGGCAGATTCTCTGAGGGATGAAGCCTGGCGGAAACTTGCACGAATTGGAGATGATGAGGCTTTGACTTTAGTTCTGAAAGAAGCGATAGAGAATAATAAATCAAGACTCCTGGCCTCCCTGGCAAACGCTCCTGCAACCAATGTTTCTGTCCCCGGAAATTTGGAAGATCTTGGCGTTGTGCTCAACCACGATTCGATCGCCTTGCGGCGTAGTGCCATCGTTTTGGTTGGACGCTGGAAAGTGAAACAATTTCATTATGAGATTTTTGCCAAAGCTCAGGACATAATGACAGACATTCACGAACGCGTGCTGTCTAACCGGACACTGGTGAAGTTGGATAAGTTATCCCAGGTAATCCAGCTCGCGAAATCAGGTAAAGAAAAATCTATTCGAGCTAGTGCAGCAGCAGTTTGGGCCGAAGAAAAGCCCAGGGATGCCGCTCCGTTTGTTGTGGCATTACTGGCCGACCTGGATTCATTGGCCGATGCCGAACTATTATTTACTACCTATCGACAAATGGAACAAGGCCCTTCCATTTTGAGCCAGGCATTGGCTGGTAAAAAGATTCCCGAGAAGGTGGCAAGTCAGGGCTTACGTGTGGCACAATCTTCCGGTCTTAATTTGTCAGAATTAGAAGAAGCCATTAGATCAGCCGGTTCTTTGGCACCGGTTGGGGCACAAATGAGCGAGGCAGACCGACAGACTTTACTGGAAGACGCGATGGTGTCAACAACTTCTTATCGTGGTCGTCAAATTTACCGTCGACCCCAACTACTATGTGCAAGTTGTCACCAGATCGATGGCATTGGGGGCCTCATTGGCCCTGATCTCAGTACGATTGGCACTTATATGACGCCCAATTCCATTTTGGAGTCCATCCTAAATCCCAGTTCGGATATAAAGCAAGGATATGAGACGGTCATCGCAACTAAAAAGGACGGACAGGTAGTAAGTGGTACATTGTACCGAAAGACCGATAGTGGCTCGCTGATTCGAGTAACTTCCGGTGAGATTATTTCTATTCCCAATGAGGAACTGGAGAAGCTGGATGTGAGTGCGGTATCTCTGATGCCATCGGGTCTTACCGCATCATTACACCGGGATGAATTGAAAGATTTGATAAGTTATCTGATTAATCTGGGAGTAGAAAAATAAGTGTAAATAGTTGGTGAAGCTGTAACTTTAGAAAAGGTAAATGCTGATGTCACGAATTATGATTAAAATTCCGGTCGTAGCATAGGGAGGCTACGGTTTGGGGATTCTTGAAAATTATCGAACAATGACAAAAAGAGAATGGATTATCATGCAAGGAATAATTAATTCGATTTTGTGTATTGGCTTAGTGACCCCCTTTCCACTGATCGGGCAGCAGATTGGAGAACCGGTAAATGATAAGATGAAAACATATAAAATCGGGATGGCTGAGACGGTAGATTCCCTCCTTAAATCGGGTCGGATTTATATTGAGCCCTTTCATCACGGTACATTGGAAGTAGGTGTATATGCTCCTAAAGGCAGTGATCAACAGAAGCCTCATGACAAAGATGAGGTTTATGTGGTGATGTCAGGTGAGGGTGTATTTTATTGCAACGGAGAAAGCATGTCCTTTTCCACCGGAGATGTTCTATTTGTACCGGCAAATGCAGAACATCGTTTTACTGAGTTTAGTGATGATTTCAAGTCCTGGGTGTTTTTTTATGGACCCGAGGGTGGTGAGGAAGACTAGGTGAATATATCTGAGATAGTATTACTTCTAAGGTTGAAAGTAATTGGTTGACTTGTGAATAGCACAATTACGGTCGGTTATTCTATCGATTATTTTTATTAAAAAAAGTGGTGAAATGCGCTTGATGGATGGTGAATAACCTCCAATTCGGAATATATTTGCATCCCAAGCAGGTAGTCCATTTAGGTTTCGCAGAAGTTGCAAAGTGCTTGTCAGATTGAGGTGAAAGAATGAAACGCTGTGCATGCTCTGGAAGTAACCTGCCCGCCGAGACGTGTATCGTCAGCGAATAGATGGTGGGAAATGCCAAGAGAGATAACTTATATGAAGATCTAGCGAGAGCTATGGTCTCGAGACAGTAGCTGAAACAATAGGCTGCCTTCTTTGTTTGAAAACATTGGATTGGAAAAAGGGAAACCCTGGATGTTGATGTCCCCTGTACAAAGATTTTGGAGCCTTCTCAGCAGGTTCAAGTTTGAGCTTAGGCAGATTTATGCCTATGCTGTATTTATAGGTATAGTCAATTTGACATTACCTCTTGGTATACAGGCCATTATTAATTTTTTG
>JABDLW010000242.1 GCA_013001805.1 Saprospiraceae bacterium
GTATAAAAGTAGCACCTCCATCTTTCGAAAAAGCCACTCCCCCATCATTGGCATCAATCATGTAAAATGACCGGGTAGCAGAATCTTTGGCAACAAGATGCAATTGATGATGATCTACATGTACACCCTTAGATCGAGCATCAGGGTACTGAAAGAAATATTCACCATATCCATCTGTGACCGGTTGCATGGTAGCTAGATAGCTTGCACTCTGTCGATCGAATGACTCAAGACTGATTTCCAATATTGGCCCAGCCCCTCCGACATAGACTATCAAACTATCATAAGGATGAGTAGCCACGGTATTGTCATACCATCCCTGACCATTAAACCAATCTCCAAAGGCATTATCACTATCAATTGCTACCACCTCATACCAATTGACCCCGGCATTTGGTGAATAGATTAGATGAGATGTATTTTGATCCGGTGCATCTTCGGGTGGATTACTTTCTGCCGTAATATAAATGTGTCGAGAATTCACCGGAGAAACAGACATTTCCATCCGGCCAAACTCGGTAGTTTCATAGATATATCGCCAGGTGTTTCCACCATTATTACTTCGAATGACGCCACGACCATTAACCGTTGCATAAAGGCGGTTAAAGTTTTCCGGATCTGCGACAATTTGTTGAATGGCTCTTTCCGATGTGTAAACAGACTCAATCGTATTTCCCCCATCCAGGCTTCTAAAAATATTCGAACTGACTCCTCGCCCCGGCAACCGGGGATTTGCCAGCGTACAAAACAATAATTCATTTTCATTTCCGGGATTTACAATAATTCGATATACAGCAGAAATCAGTTCTTTGCCTGCAGTGGAACCGAGCTGTTGCCAGGAGTCACCTCCATCATCAGTTTTCCAGATACCATCACCCAGAATATTTCTTGAGGCGCCAAAACCTTCACCTGTTCCAGCATAGATGACTTGCGGATTTACCTGACTACCGGCAATTGTAGCTGTTGCCAGATTGGGAAATTCGGGGGTCAGGTTCTTCCAGGTAACACCGGCATCTTCCGTTTTCCATATGCCTCCTCCAGCTGAACCGACAAATACCGTGTGATCTGTTGTGTCTGCGGGATCAACCCAAATTCCACGGGTCCTTCCACCTACATTTCCAGGGCCTCGCTCTATCCATGGCAACCGTGCGCTTCTTTGATTATTCGTTTTCTCCCGGGCAGCCCGGAACAGTGCAGTCAGGCGGTAGCCTTCCGCATAATTAGGATGCTCCTGACCATAATTTGTACGGATTGCCTCATGAAAGGCCAGGTACCGCTCTGGTCCGTCCATTTTCAAGATTTGATTAGCTGATTTCATATTCGATCCATCTGCTTCCAGCCTGCCGATTGGGTCGTTGTTACAAGCGCAAATGGCAAGAATAGTCAGGAGAACACTTATTTGTTGCTTCATGGATTTAGTTGTCGCCGGAAATACCGGATTGCACATTATAAACATATTTCTTCCCTCCTCTGCCTTCGCCAACAACTCCGGTTATGGATTCACAAGTGATCTCGAAGGGACCGGTCCAGCTTACTTTTCCCTGGGGTAATCTATCCTGGTAAATCATTGTATTGTCGTTGTTATTCCAGACAAAAAAGAATATAGTGGGAAAGATGTCATCGGATCTCAATTTTACTTTTTTGATTACCAGGGTATAGTGCCCGTCCGCATTCGGTTCCATTGTGAAATCATCCTGGTAAAGTTCAACGGCTTTACCTTGCAGAGTGGTACCAGAATCTGTTGTCGTCATCCTTTGTTTACTCTTGCATTGAGACAACAAGAGCAAGATGGAAACCGCAAAAAGGGCCAAAAAAAGAACACTAGGTTTCAACATATAGATCTAAAGAGCTTTAACAGTCAACCTGCAATATATGTAAACCCCCGGATCCGAAAATGTTATGTGAAATGGCCTTCTTTTAGGATAATCTTAACTTGGGTACGCTTGCATGGAGGTTAAAAAGTATCTGCTGGTCTATTTCAGGTAAGTGAGCACCGTTACCAAATTGTCAGATCCCCAGCCAGTTACAAACTGGCATCTTCCTTCCTTGCCTCCCGGCATCACAAAGCGACGATTTATAGGCTTCAGCAGTCAACATTCGAGTGGAGCCGGAGTACGAGGGGTGGATTCAATTATATCTTATCGGCAGATTCCAGATCATATCTTTGATTTCACAACTGTCCAGCGAGATTCTTCTGCCGAGGCCCGCATTGCGTCCTAACCCCGTGTTTTAGATCGACTCCTTCTATCCTTTTTTCAATTTCTGTTCGATAGCTTCTTTAACGAATTGGTTCAATGTCTTTCCTTCTAAGATTGCATGTTCGAACGCTTGCGAATGTAATTCTGGGTTCAGTCTAACATTAAAGGTTCCTTTGAATGACTTGAAAACTTCCTTTCCCGTTTCTTTGCATAGGTTCAAATAATCCTCAACCGCCTCCTTAAATGCCCTCTTCAATGTGTTCACCGTGGATCCTTCAAAGGTGACCAAATCATTAATTCCCTCAATTCGACCGTAGAACACCTCGTCTTCAGCAGAGAAATGCACTGATCCGATAAACTCCTTAAATCTTAATTTATCAGTCATATCAATTTTTGTTTCTTGAGTTCCTCGATAATGTAGTCCTTAGCATATCGCTTCAGTTCGTTGCCAGGATGTGGTTTATGAAGTCGAATAATATGCTAGGAATCTGAATTTATGTAGGCTCTCCTAGATCCAGAAGTCTTACCTGTCCGCTTTTGCTTATATCCGAGCTTCCCTAAAATATATTCAAGTTCCTGAAATGTAATAGTGCTTTTTGAGTCAAATCTAGAAATAGATAGTACTTGGATCGGCCAATACGACCAAAGTTCGTGATTTAACGTTTCATATACGCTTCGTCAAAATTCAGTATGGTGTTGCAGACCATAGTCAATGCTGCTGTTTCAACAGGATCCAGGCTCTTGTCGACTTTTTTCTCTCCGACAGACAAAATTGTTGTAGGATCATTATCATCTTGCCCAAACTTATTCATCTCATAACGATATTGAACCATTAAGGCATCCAACTCCTTTTCGACAGGAAAGCGGCCACAGGCCAAACGAAACCCGTACTTTATCTTGTCGTGTATGGAAACTCCACCCTCCTTTTGGATTCGCTCGGAGAGTATGCGAGATGCTTCAACAAACTGGGGATCATTAAGCAATACCAATGCCTGTAAGGGAGTGTTCGTATTGTCTCGCTTGACAGCACATGCATCACGGCCCGGAGCATCAAAGATGGTCATTACCGGAGGAGGTGATGTACGCCGAATAAATGTATACAGACTCCGCCGGTAAAGACTTTCTCCCGAGTCGGGCTGGTAAGTGATGAGAAAACCGGAAAATTCATTCTTTTCTTTCCATAGTCCTTCGGGTTGATAAGGCTTAACACTTTCGCCACCTACTTTGGTGCTCAGCAGGCCACTGGCTGCCAAAGCATTATCCCTGATCATCTCCAAAGGCAACCTTTGGTGTGGGCCCCGCGCTAACCAGACGTTTTTTATGTCTTGCCCTCGCAGCGAATCAGTAAGGACGGAAGACTGCTGATATGTGGCTGACGTAATCATTAGTGTAATCAAATGCCGCAGATTCCAACCCGATTCCATAAATTCGATAGCTAACCAATCGAGCAATCCGGGATGGCTGGGTAATGATCCCTGAATTCCAAAATCGTGTGGAGTTGAAACAAGGCCCCGACCAAAAATCATTTGCCAGTATCGATTGACAATTACGCGGGCTGTTAGGGGTTGCTGGTCGGAAAACAGCCACCGCGCCAAACCGAGTCTATTTCTCGGAAATTCATCTGGAAAAGGAAAAATAACTTGGGGAGTATTCATGACTACTTCTTCCCCGGGGTCATCATACTGCCCCCGATTTAAAACGAAAGTAGCTCTGGCCTTGGGCATCTCCTCCATCACCATAACCTCCTCCACTTCATTTAGAAGTGCATATTTTTGAGATTGAAATTCCTTTATTTCCTTTTCTAATGCTATGACAGGAGCATAGTGGCGATGTAAGAAATGTTGATGTAAAACAGGAAACAACACCTCTTTGGGAAGACTATCCAGAATCCTTTCAGCAATCTTTGCTACTTCCAGACCGGTGATCTTTTCATCAAACATTTGCACGCGATCGAAGGCGCCATAAAATACCCCATCGTCAGTTTCCGAAAAGAGATACTTACTTCCTAATCCCATCCGAATACTTCTCTGGGGATCAGGTTTATAATTCCGGAATTTTACCGGTAGAATAGTCTTATATAAATTGTCGTATAAAATATGAGATTTTAATGGCTCGCCATTTAAATACAATTTAATACCCTGGGCCGAAGTCGACCCATCGTAAGTGAAGAAAAGATGCGACCACTCGTCTATTGGAACCGAATTTTCGGCTATCACGTGTAAATAATTATGCGAAAGATTACTTACCAGTTTTAAGCCCGGCCGGTTGAGTGTGTCAATAAAAAAAAGCCAACCTCTCCAGCCACTATTCTTTTCTCCAATATTTCCAATGATTGATTGGAAAGTGCCGGTTTTTTCCGTTTTAATCCAGGCACCGCCCGAAAAGGAATGATATAAATCAAAATGTTCCGCACCTTTGAAATAAATCTGATCATAGTCGCTGTTAATGTAAATGGCATTTCCAAATTTTCCCTTGACGACCTCTGGCGTTCCCGATGCAGTCACCAGATTATTTTTATCGATTATAATTTCCGTTTTTCCGGACTTATTGGTTCGCCGGTCAATGGAGTTCATCTGGGAAGATATGAGTTCTCGTGGTAATTCTATTTTTGCCAGATCCCACTGCGGTAAATTTATTTCTTGATTGCGCAAAGTGCCGATTAATGAATCTTTTTTCGATACCAGGCGATCGATGGTTTCGGATAATTGCTCAATTTTTTGTTCTGTGACTGAATCTGGTAACAATAAAAGTGGACCAAAATTCAAGTCATTGCCAA
>JABDLW010000247.1 GCA_013001805.1 Saprospiraceae bacterium
CCTATAATACGGGTGGATGTGGGCCGATCGGAGGCTATACGTTTCCTGTTTTTGAAGAGAAACACTCACCGGGAGGCAACTCTCTCACCGGAGGCTTCGTTTATCGCGGTCCCAATGCCTGTCTAAATGGTTTATACTTTTGTGCGGAATATCTGCGTGATACGATTTATACCATAGCACCCGAGGGAATGGGATGGAGCGTGAATAAGAGAATATTTGCCGGAATCAACAATATAGCCGCGTTTGGAGAGGGAGAAGATGGCACTTTGTATGCCGTCAGAAAGTCAGGAACCATTTACAAAATCACCGTGACCGGTGACAACGTGCCCGGCGGAGCCATTCCATCGGGAACGTACACCAGTGATGGTCCTCTTGATTCAGCCGGAAGTGTGGCCGGGACGGTCACTTTTGAGTCGGCCGAAGCGGTTATATTAAATCCACAATTTGAGGTCCTTTTGGGCGCTGTGTTCTCGGGAATCGTGGGTTGTAGTCCTTAATCTCACCAGGGTCCATTTGAAGCTTTAATAAATGCTCATTTTACCTACCCCCGTAACTATCAACAGCTGATTTATTTCCGCGAATGAAAATATGATAAAATCGTTTTAAATCAAACAGGAGAAAAAAACGCTGTTTCCTTAGGATGGAGATGGATGAAATAACCCGGTGATTTGCGTGGAAATCATGTCTCTTCTTCATAATCTCCTGGTAGCTATTTAAGGTGTGGAAGATAGCTTGCCATTGCATCCGCAAATAATGCCAGCGTAAGAAGAAAATATTAATGACTGACAATAAAATCATTTTCACAATAATAAAAGGTAGAGACAGCACTATGACACCTGGTGGCATTAACTTTAAATAGGTGTACCAAATGCAGGTTTGAATCATAAGGGCATAGTCGTGATTAAAGACTTTTTTTATGGATTGTCCCATCTTGTGATAGACCTTGGCATCGGGAGCGTAAATACCGTGGTATCCTGACACGATTGCCCGCACGCCTAGTTCGGCATCTTCGTAACCTGTGGAAAAATATTCATCAAAAACGCCGATATCCCGTATCATTTCCAGGGAATAAAGAGCCGCTCCGGCACATGCTCCAAAATTCTGAAAAGAATGTTGGTATTTATTGGCAGATTGACCGTGACCAATGGGCACTACTTCACCGGTGTTCAACATTTGATGTCCCAGATTATCAATGATTTCCCGGTGGTAATAATTGAGGATTTTAGCAGACACCATATTCGCCCCGGATTCCTGTTGCGCCTGAATGAGCCGGGCCAGACAATTCTTGTCTATAATTGTATCATTATTAAGTAAAAAAACCACAGAGTACGATTCTTGCAAGAGTTCATTTAGAATTATATTGTTCGCGCGGGCAAATCCCAGGTTCTCAGGTAAAATTCGCACTTCTACCCTATTCTCTGAGTTCCAATCATCTCGCAAACGAATGCCTTCGTTATTTGCTGAACCATTATCCACCAAATAAACTTTAAAATCAAGGTAGTCTGATTGAATAATTGATGCAATGCACTCAGTCGTGTCATCGTATCCATTCCAATTGACAACAATAACGGGAATTGTCATGATGATGCTTTAAACCCATATTTTTGATAGATTAAATCTACCTCCTTAAACATTCTTTTTTTATCGAATTCCTCAGCACCGCTCACTTGTGCATTCTTAGCATAGATCGCATAATTTCTTTTTAAAAGGTCTAAACTTTTCCGAAGTGAATCCAGACTATAATCAGAGACTACGACACCACATTGCTTATCTTGAACATAATCAGCCATAGCAATGGAATTGGAGATAATCACTGGCTTTCCGCAGGCAAGTGATTCAATGAGAGAATGGGGGTAGGCTTTAACCAAATCAGCATTCTTTGCCAGCAGGATCGTAGCATGAACTTCTGGTAGAATGGTAGCAACATCCACGTGTTCATTGATTAGATGAATTCTATCCTCCAATTTTCTATCTCTAATGTTTTTTTCTATTTCCTTTAGCAGGTAACCCCGCCATAATAAAGTCAATCTAAGCTTCGGATGTTGCAGGAGTACATCTAAAAGTAGGTTGACACCCTTTGTAGAGAATTGGCTGAGCTCCCAGGGCGCCGAAGCCATAAGCAAATGCAGCGTATCTTCTAAGGCCAATTCACTGACGCGAAACCGTGAGAGATCCAATCCGGGTTTTACCACGGTAACATTGTTAAAAGCACATTCGCTTAAAACCTGCGCATCCCGGTCATTAGATACCAGGATTTGCGGAAGCTGCTTCAGGTTTTCTAAAGGTCGGGAGAGGTCGGCTGGACTTACTGCAGCAGTCACCGAATATATAATGGGTTTCGACAATTGTGATAAAACGGGATAATAGTACAGACCCGGGGCAAATATATGATTGAAGTCAATCATCTGCTGACGCTGCCTGAGTATCGGAAGCTTGTGCCAGCCATATAACATCCGCGGAAAGACGCTCATAGGCGTGCTAAATGGAAATAAGCTGATCTGTTCTCCACCAAACCGGGTCACCAGTGAGGCTGCTTCATTAAACACAGCATCAGTGCCGGTGATCTTCGGCGTAGGTGCGGTATGGATATAAAGGACTGACAATGCTCTTTTTTATGTTTTTAGAGGTTTTCGGGAGACTTCCTCTTCCAAAGCTTTTGCAGATGATAAGATATACTACCCGGTTTCTCGGTTAACAGTAATTTTTCTATTTCCCCATTATTAAGTTTAATTTTAGGCCGGCACTCTCTCCGTTTTCGAATTATGTGCGGAATTCTTTTCAAAAAAGAAAGGTAACCTTTCATTACTGGCAATAATCTTCCATTTGCGATCAGGAAATAAATCTGGCCATAAATTATTTTACCAAGATTTCTGATCAGAAGCCGAGTAGGAATGTTTTTGAGAAAAATTAATAAACGGTTTTGTGTGATCAATTGAATATACCGATCGCGGTTAATCTCTGAGCCATGTCCAAAATGATAAACCTGAGCCTGCGTTTCAAGCTCATAGATATAGCCAAATAACCTTCCCCGTAAGCCTAAGTCTACGTCCTCAAGGTAGGCGAAAAATGCCGCATCAAATGCACCACAGTGATCAAAAAAAGAACGGCGATAAAGTGAAGCCCCTCCGGAAGGTGAAAAAATATCTATATCAATTGGAGTTGAATCCATCCGCTTTCCATGTCCGATCTTAGTCGCCATCCCATACCATGAAAACGAGTTTCCTGCATCATCAATCACCGCGGCATCTTCCATCGACAACATGAGTGGGCTCACTGCACCTAAATTTTCATCGCCATTTTGCATATGGCGCAGTAAGTGTTTTAACCAGTCGGAATGAACCCGGGTATCGGTATTGAGCAGCGCAACATAGGGAGTTTCCGAAGCTTGAATACCCATATTTACAGCATGGGCAAATCCGAGATTTTCTTTTAATTTTATCAGATGCACCTCCGGATATTTGTTCAGTATCCACTTTACTGAACCATCGCTCGATGCATTATCAACAACCACAATTTGAAATGACTGGCAGGTCTGTTTTTTAAGGTGAATAAAGCACTGTGGAAGCCATCGCATACCATTCCAGTTAGGAATGATGACGGTCACACGGGGAGACTGGACAGGCTTAGATAAATTTGTCATTCTGATTACCAAATTTACCAAAGATACCATCTCTGATTGCCAATCTTATTGCCCGGGCTTTTTCGGAATCTCCATTTTTAATGGAACCCAAATATTGAACGATACCCAGATAAAGCCATTTGAGGAAATACCGCATTCTTACGGTGTGATGATGCTTCCGTATAAAGAGAAACCGGTTACGGAAGTTGTAGTAGGTGTAAAGAGTGTTTCGTAGATTACCTGGTCGCTGGTCGATCCTGTGTTCAGTGACCGACTGCTTATCTATGCCTATTTTTAGGCCGGCTTTGCCAGCCCTCATGCAGAAATCGGCTATCTCACCACTAAAAAAATAATCCTCATCCAGGACTCCAATTTTTTCGAAAACTTTGGCACGGACCAGAATGGCCGTACCTGGAATATACTGCAGAAGATGGGCAAAGCGAAGGTCTGTGATACGCGTGTTTAAATGCTTTCCTATGTCCATCCCCCCATAACTTTTATTTTGCCCCTCATGAAGCACTGGTCCCACAAGTGCCATATCCGGATGCTTATTCAAATAGTTCCGAAGGCTCGACAAGGTGTCAATAGTCAAGTGTGCATCGGCATTTAATAACATGATGTAAGGAAATTGCCGCTCCACAGCGAGTTCAATTCCCAGGTTATTGCCTCCAGCAAAACCCAAATTATGTACCGAACGAATTAAAGTCAATTCCGGACTTGATTTAATATTCAGCTCTGGTGTCGATGCATTATCAATTATTATGATGTGATCGCCCGGAAGGATCACAGAAGTCAACGCCTCAATGGTTTTGATCGTGCCATTGGAATCATTCCAATTTAGGACTATTATCGCAACATTGTCCGGTTCGTTACTCATAGGTGCCCGTTGAAAATCAAAGCCATCGATGCATAGATCGACTTTGTCCCAAAGGTAACTTTTTGGTTTATATTAGTATTAACCATCATATTTCTGACTATGCAGTTAGGAGGATTATTAAGAGTTAACACAAATATTTCAGGTGTGGTTCTCTGACCTTCATGGGATCAGAATTCATGGCCCCTATTACTATTTCGCAGCATTGGCATTACTAGCTGAAATTTTGGAACTACCTTACTTTTTTCCCCGACAATAGCAGGAATTCCGTATCTTTCCACACCCTATTTACTGCAGACTCCCTGACTAGTGCGATAATTAAGTGTTTGAACTGCCTATGAGGAATATGATATGCAAAAGGACAGTTTCTACTATCTGCTTGCTTTGCTTACTGCTACAGGGGGTAATGGCTCAGGGCCGTTTAAAAGGGGCTGTGACAGAGGAAGAATCAGGTGAACCTCTCATTGGGGCAAGCATTGTGATTAAGGGAACGAGCCGGGGCACAGTCACGGATTTTGATGGCTCCTTCGAGCTCCGGGTGGACAGTTTTCCCTTGATATTAGAGGTATCATATGTCGGGTATGAAGCAAAAGATGTGCCGGTAGAAAATGATGCTGAAGATATCTCGATCGTACTATCTGGCGATGAGGGCATCACCTTGGCTATGACCGAAGTAAGAGCTCAGAGAATCTCAGATAAACAAAAGGCATCCCCACTCACCGTGGAATCACTCGATATCCTGGCCATCA
>JABDLW010000331.1 GCA_013001805.1 Saprospiraceae bacterium
GTGGATTACACCAAAATGACCCCGATTCTTCTCCAAGCTATCAAGGAACAGCAGGTTCAGATACAAGAACAGCACGTTGAGATACAAAAGCAAACGACCGAGATAGCAAAAATAAGATCAGAAATGAAAGAATTAAGAAAACAACTTGAGAAAGGATTGCCGTCACGTTCTATTGCAAAAACACAAGCGGTTAAAAAATAAACGGAATACATATCTTTAAGCGGCATCTATCCATCTATATAGTTTGTATATGAGGCATGTTCTATTCATATTGGTATTTACTCAGACTATGAATATTTATGCTCAGGATATACGAAAGATTGATAGTCTTAAAGCACTTATCAGCCTTCCGGATCGCGACGACACCCTAAAAATTATGGGAGAATTGGAGATAGCTCATTTATTCTATCAAACAAATCGAGACAGTTCGCTCTTTTACAATGAAAAAGTGCGGGATAAATCAAAAAAAATCAATTACTCCCGGGCTTTGGCGCGAGCCCTGACCAATATCGCATTAATAAAAATTGAACGGAGTCAAAAAACAGAAGGAGAATCTTTGCTTAAGGAGTCTTTAGAGATTTCAAAACAAATAAATGATCCTGAATTAGAACTCCATATCTATGCAAATTTGGCTATTCTGCATCACTACAGCACTGACTACGACATTGCAGTAGACTACTACCTGCAGTCAGCTGATATTGCCAAAAAGATAGATGACCAGTACAATGTCATCAGAGCTTACCTCAATATTGGGGATGTGTTTCGGCAAAATGAAATATTTGATGAAGCTGTAAAGCATTTATTTCAGGCAAGTGAAGCTTCACAAATGAGTTATCCCAACCTATACGGTTATAGTACCGCTCAAATAGCCGACATTTTTCGGGATGAAAATGAATTGGATAGTGCAGCTAAATACATAGGATCAGTCTTTGAAAAAATCGACCAAATCACCTCCCCACAAGTCCTTACGCAAGCCTATTCCGTTCGCGCCAACATCCTTGAAGAACAAGGAAACTATCAGGAGGCCCATCCCGATCATTTAAAATCTCTTACCTATGCCGAACAGCTGGGTCAGGCATTTTCGATAGCCGGGTGTTATTGCCTGCTGGGAAACAATGCCAGCAATAGAGGTGCATTCGTGGAGGCTTCCCAATATTTCGAAAAATATGCCGAGTTAAGCGATGATATAAACAATCAATATCTCGATCAGGAGTGTCTGCGGTATTGGTCTCGTATGGAAGAGACTCGGGGAAACTTCAAAAAATCCAATGAATTACTGTACCAATACTTTGCGATTAAAGACTCGATATTTAGTGCGGAAAATCGCAACATATTAACGGATCTGGCTACCAAATATGAAGCCGCCGAAAAAGATGCAGAAATTGCCAAACAACAGCTTAGGATTAACCAAAGGACGATCCAACGCAATTGGTTTATTACCGGAGTATTGACACTGATGCTGTTAAGTTGGTTTCTTTTCTATCGAACCCGAAAAAACAAAAGACTTGCCAGGACTGAAATTGAAAATCTGGAAAAACAACAAAAACTATTATCTCTTGACTACATGGTCCAGGGCCAGGAGCAGGAAAGAAAACGTATTGCCCAGGAACTTCACGATGGTCTAGGTGGGTTGCTTGCCTCGACGAAACTGCAAATACATCAAGTGCAGCAGGAAACATTGGAAAACACTAGTAAAGATGTATTGGAAGCGGCTGAAAAAATGATCAACCACGCCCATACTGAAGTGCGTCGAATTGCTCACGATATGATGCCTGGAGCTCTGGTGGATTTGGGCCTGGCTGATGCGATCGAAGATTTGATTGAACAGGTAAGAAAACAGCAGCATTTTAAGGTCAACTTTTCTAAAGCAATAGAGGATGCCGAACTCAGTGAAATGCAGTCACTCCATATTTATCGTATTATTCAAGAAATACTGAATAATACAATCAAGCATGCCCAGGCAAGTCAATTAGACATAGCTATCACAGCAGAAAATCAGGTGCTAAAGCTCAATGTGGCCGATGATGGTGTAGGGTTTGACTATCAGAGTGCCACTGGAAAAGGTGGAATGGGATTGCGAAGTATTACCTCCAGGGTGAATTATCTCGATGGAAGACTTCACATAGATGCACTTCCTGGACGGGGGACTCAATACCTAATCGATATACCATTGTGAGTGATAGCCAGGTCCATCAGATATTTGCGGTAAGTAGTAAATCCAAATCCGTATACTTGATTTGAAATCTCTGAGCCAAGTACTCGTTGGTCAAACAACCTTTATACGTATAAATACCATGTCGAAGTCCCTGCTGGTGAAAAAATAGCTGTTCGATGCTGGTCGTTTCACCGGCCTTAAGTAAGATAGGTGTCAGGATATTGCTGATAGCCGCCGAAGCGGTTCGTGATACTTTACTGGAAAGATTCGGAACACAATAATGAATGACATCGTGTTTTTTAAACGTGGGTCTTTCGTGGGAGGTAACTTCGCTGGTTGCAAAACATCCACCCTGATCAATGCTGACATCCACAATCACTGCACCGGGTTTCATTTTATTTACGAGATCTTCTGATACCACAATGGGTGTCCGTCCCAGTTTGGAATGGATGGCACCGATAGCAACATCAGCTTGCACCAGTTCTTGCTCCAGGTAAACCGGATTCAGTACTGAAGTGTAAAGTTTGCGACCCAGCCTGTTTTGCAACCGCATTAGTTTGTAAATGTTGTTATCGAAGATGCTTACCGTAGCTCCCAGTCCGAGAGCAGACATGGTGGCATACTCAGCTAGAACTCCAGCACCGAGAATCACCACTCTTGCCGGCGGTACTCCACTGATCCCCCCAAGTAGTACACCATTACCACCTCCGGTAGTTGAAAGCAATTCAGCCGCAGTAAGAATGGCATTGATACCTGCGATTTCACTCATAATCCGCACAACCGGGAATGAACCGTCCCGGTCCTGTAAATATTCCATGGCCAATGCAATCACGCGTTTTTGCTTGAGTCGTATGAGGTAGTTTTCGGTAAGATATGGCAAGTGCAAAGGTGAAATCAGCATTTGATTAGGATGCAGGAGTTCGATCTCATCAAGGGTAGGTGGCGCTACCTTAATGAGACAATCAGCATTAAACACTTCTTCTCTACTGTGCACAATCTCTGCACCGACCTCACTGTAGGCATTGTCAGAAAAATTAGAATTCTCTCCTGCCCCCGTCTCAACCACCACCCGATGACCATTGCCCACCAGAGTTGCGACTGATGAAGGAATCAGTGCCACGCGGTTTTCCTGCAACGTGGATTCTGCAGGTATACCGATAAAAAGTTTTTTCTGGTTTTTAGCCACATCAAGCACTTCGGCTTTAGTTTCCCAATGTCCCATGGACAATAGTTCCTGGCTCTTTAACCGCTTCGGATCTGTCATTTGAAAAGTATGGTCATCTATAAAATTACAATTTTTCGTCTTTCTTTATCCATATGCTCCAATGATAGATGCAAGGTGTCATCGGGCAGCAGCTGGCCGATCAACTCCGGCCACTCGATCAGCGTGAGCTCATCTCGATTTAAATAATCCTCAATGCCAATCTCCAGAGCCTCTTCCAGAGTCTTCAAACGGTACAGATCCACATGATGAATTCGCACTCCATCCTTCGTAACATAGGTGTTGATTAACGAGAAAGTAGGACTGGAGACATCGTCTATAACATCCAATTGAGTACAAATGGCTTTAACAAGACTGGTTTTGCCTGCACCCAATTCCCCGGAAAGAGCTACAGTCGAACAACTCTTGATCATGGGAAGAAGATATTGGGCGGCCCCGGGTAAATCCGCAACGTTTTCTATGATGAACGTACTCAAAAAATAACTTTCGCTTTTATGATCTGATATTATAAGAATACACTTTTCCAATGAATATTCTTCTATGCAAACAACCTCTAAAATCGACTTCGGGCAGATCTCTTCCAGCATAATGAGTCGATTCCAGAGATTTTTTTTCTCAACCGGGCATAATTCTTCCGTTTGGGCTTAAAATACGCCGTTAATTTCGTCAAAATCAATGCCCGGACAAAGTACTAGAAATTAACGAATTAACATTAAAATAGCACCGGGAAAGAAGCCGAAAATTCGTACCTTTGCAGAGCCGAAAATATCGAACAAAAATAGCATAATGACAGCACAGAAAAATGACTACGGAGCCAATAACATTCAGGCTCTGGAAGGACTGGAGGCAGTAAGGAAAAGGCCGGGAATGTATATTGGCAGCACTGATTTTAAGGGACTGCATCACCTTGTTTGGGAGGTGATTGACAATTCTATCGATGAGCACCTCGCGGGACAATGTGATCTTATCGAAGTGATTGTACATCCAGACAATTCGATGACCGTAAAAGACAATGGCCGTGGCATCCCGGTAGGCTTGCATGAAAAACTGCAAAAGTCTGCTCTGGAAGTGGTGATGACTGTACTCCATGCCGGTGGTAAGTTTGACAAGGACACATACAAAGTATCGGGGGGCTTGCATGGTGTAGGTGTATCCTGTGTGAATGCTCTGTCATCATACCTCAAAGCAGAGGTACACCGGGAGGGTAAGATCTTCACGCAAGAATACAATCAAGGTCGACCCACCACTGAGGTCATGGAAATAGGTGAAGCAAGTGATACCGGTACGTATATCACATTTAGACCCGATAAGGAAATTTTTGAAACCCTGGAGTTTAAGTATGACACCCTATCTACTCGGTTAAGAGAACTTTCTTTCTTAAATAAAGGACTGCAGCTCAAACTCACCGATGAACGTGATGTGGAAGAAGATGGTAGTTTTCGTGTAGAGAGCTTCTTCTCCGAGGGAGGATTGGTTGAATTTGTGCAATATTTGGACGAAAGCCGGACTCCAATCATCGACGAACCGATTTTTATTGCCGGCAAGAAAGATGATGTGGAAGTAGATGTGGCTATGCAATACAATACCAGCTACTCTGAAAACATCTATTCTTTTGTAAATAACATTACTACGAAAGACGGTGGGACTCATGTCAGTGGCTTTAAACGGGCGATAACCCGTGAATTTTCAAAATATGCCACCGACAATGGGTTTTTCTCCAAACTTAAATTTAATGTATCCGGCGAGGATTTTCGGGAAGGCCTTACCGCTGTGATATCGGTCAAAGTTCAAGAGCCACAATTTAAGGGTCAAACCAAGGGAGAACTTGGCAATAGTGAAGTGACATCCATAGTATCGCAGTGTGTTGGTGATGTACTTAAGTTTTACCTGGAAGAAAATCCCAAGAAAGCGAAGCAAATCATTGATAAGGTCGTATTGGCAGCCACAGCCCGTGAGGCGGCTCGTAAGGCTCGGGAATCGGTACAGAGAAAAAATGTTTTGGCAGGAGGCGGTTTGCCCGGCAAGCTATCTGATTGTACATCCAAGGATCCTACCGAATCGGAAATCTTTTTGGTCGAGGGTGACTCGGCCGGGGGAACTGCCAAGCAAGGTCGCGATCGACATTTTCAGGCCATCCTTCCTCTACGGGGTAAGATACTAAATGTAGAAAAGGCGCTTGAATATAAGATCTACGACAATGAGGAAATCAAGAACATGTTTACGGCTTTAGGCGTGAGCATTCAGGAGAAGGACGGTGAAAGGGAATTGAATATCGAAAAGTTGCGCTATCATAAGATCGTGATCATGACAGATGCCGATGTCGATGGGAGTCACATCACAACCCTCATTTTGACCTTCTTCTTCCGTTACATGCGGGCGTTAGTGGATCAGGGCCACATCTACATCGCAGCACCTCCACTCTATCAGGTACGCAAAGGAAAACAAAGTCGCTACTGCTGGAATGAAGAAGAGCGGAAAGAAGCAATCGAAATATATACTAAGGGCAATCCTGCTGAAGCCAGCTCGCTAAAAATCCAACGTTATAAAGGTCTGGGCGAGATGAATGCCGATCAACTTTGGGAAACAACTATGGATCCTGAGACCAGAATTTTAAGGCGAGTAACCATAGATGACGCGCTCGAAGCGGATCGGGTCTTTAGTATGCTTATGGGTGAAGAAGTACCACCGAGGCGAGACTTTATTGAGCGAAATGCCAAGTACGCTAAAGTAGACATATAATTCACTTCGTCACTCTACCTTTCCAGGAGTACTCTTTTCGTACCAGGGAAGAGCAAACGATGACGATATTAACTAATGGATTTAAGAAATTTGCCCTGAGAAGATCCCAAGGTCTGATTGATTTGCTGACAAAGCTGGCTCCCAGTAGCACTATCCAGCTGTCTATCAAAATTTTCAGGGCCAGCTGCAAAACAAAAATCCACAGGAATTGGTCTAATGTCAGGGCCAATATGCCGCCGACAATCAAGAGAAAAGAATTGGCAGCGACAATCAGCGCAACCAATTTACTCGAAGCGTGCAGGTAAGACGTTGCCTTGCTGGCCCAACGCTTGCGTTGCTCGATTAAATGGCTAATTGTTCCTACCGCTTCGGTAGTAACTACGGCATCCGGTGCTTTTACAAAACCTATGCTTCCAAAGCGCGACACATTAAAACGGTGCAAGAGATGCACGTCATCTCCGGAGGCAAGCTTTCGCAAATTCTGATATCCGCCTAATTGGTTGAAGGTTTCTTTGTAAAAGCCCATATTAGCTCCGTTGGCCATCAATAATAGGCCTGACTCTATGCCTCCACCCGTGACGACCATCAAACCAAGTAACTCCAGCTCTTGATAACTATCTAAAAATCTCTTACCGGCTGGTAAATTTACCGGACCTGTTACCAGCATCATTTGACTACCGGTGAGATGATCCACTAAAGATTCTATCCAGGTTCGGAGCACGACACAATCTCCATCAGTAGTTAGAATGACCTCTCCGGAAGATCGCTCGATACCAACACTGAGGGCCTCTTTCTTGAAAGCCAGATGTTCCGGCATCATTTCCGAAAGATCAACCAGGGTAAAAGTCAACTCTGACTGCAAGCGCCGGCAGATCGACAAAGTAGCGTCCTTCGAGTGATTATCAACTACAATAACCTCAAAACTTTCCCTGGGATATGTTTGATCACAGACAGATCGTAGACATGCGGAAATCGAATCCGACTCATTTCGTACGGCAATTATTACACTTGCTTTGGGTCGAGACGGTTTTTCCACTTGGGATATGGGAATCTTCAGCCAGTACCGGCCCAGAATCAATTGAACAGCGGTATAGCTGATCACTACCAATAAAACTAAGAGAAAGTAAAACGTCAATAGTAATGTGAAGATTTAAACCACCCTCTAAGCTAATCAAAGAGCCGCTCATATTCGTCAGCTGCCGATTCTTTCCTCTTTTGTAGGGGTGGAAGTTCGAGCCTTTCTACAGGATCCTCATCCACAATTTCGTATTCAGTAAAATTATCATCGACATCAGCCCGGTACGCTGTTTCCAAAGATTTTATCTTGCGTTTAAGTAGCGCCTTACCAAAAAGGAAGAAGGAAACGAGAGGAAATCCGATCACGGTAAGTAGTGACACTGCCACACCTACCAATGTATTGGTTTTCAGTTGATGCAAGATCCACTTTCCATAACCTAGAATAGTCTGGTAGTCGATAATTAAGGTTGCTATTAAGAGAATGGGAGCCAGCCAGGCGAGAATTGTAAAAATCCCTTTGGCAAGCCAGAACAAAGCAATCAGAGCAAAAACCAGGAATACGACGCCGAAAATTGCGTTGATGAAATTAAACTTGCCCTGCTTTTGTATCATTATTAAATCAATTAGTCTTTCAAATATAAAGCATCCAGAAGCGATAAAGTTTGATTTAATAGATCTAGAGTGCAAATAAATCGATATTCGATCGTTTTCATCAAATAGAGGAGGATTCTACAAATTGCATTTCGTACAGCCTTTTGTAATGTCCCTTGGAATTGTCGAGCAACTCCTCGTGTGAACCGTATTCCACAACCCTACCCTTGCTCATAACTGCTATTTGATTAGCGTGCCTGATCGTGGAAAGTCGATGCGCGATAATG
>JABDLW010000336.1 GCA_013001805.1 Saprospiraceae bacterium
GTATCTGCCAGGTCTGCCCCAAATCTCACTACAATCAGGTTCAGACTTGGAACCACTAATAACAATTGATGCCCTGCCCCAGCTCCGGCAAACGCATCCTTAGGTACATGGTTCCAGACCCCATCAAAATTTGAATACCAGCCCATAGTGGTGGCTGGATACGTGTTGTTTTCACTGCGTAAAGAATAGAGTTCTGAAACTTGGCTGCTATCCTCTCCCGGAATGGCTGTGTGGGTATAGTTTGTCACTCGTTTGATCCATTTTGAATCAAGGATTTGATTATTCTGCCAGCTTCCCTGGTGGAGCATCAATCTTCCTATCCGGGCCGCTGCATTCGCGGTAAATGCACCTCCGCCCCAGCTTTGTACTAAGGATAGGCCATCAGTGGTAAATGTTTTCTTATATCCAATACTTATTTCTTTATTTTCTATTCCCAGGGGACTATATGCCCTTTGCCATAATAGTGCTGGAATATCCCGATAACCGTTGGCCTGCGAGGCAGCTGTCACCGCATATGACAGCATGGCAATTCCGGGATTACTATAATTAAAGTGAGTACCTGGAATGGACAATAAATGAGTTGAATCGCGTGAGACAATAAATGGATTAACATCCTGACGCCAAAATTGACCCTTCCAACCGGGTAGATCCATGTGGGGATGCAAACCTTCCCTTCGCATGATTTGCTGTTTCTCTTCTTTAACTTCTGCGTCTTCCATCCCGGACGTATGCGTGGCCAGATGCCGGATAGTAATTTTGGATTTAGCACCGTCTTTTTGCCATTGAGGAATTAAATGACAGACCGGCATATCGGGAAAGAGCCAGCCTTCGTGCAGTGAAACCAACAGTGACATACCTCCCACCAGGGCCTTGGCCAGCGATGCCGAATAATGGGTGCGCACACTGTCTTCCCAGCCATCTTCATACCATTCATAAACCAATTTGTCATTTTTTATGATCATTAATTTCTTAGTGCCCTTAACGATCAATGAATCCCTCAAACTATTAAGCATACTGCTGGAAAATCCCTGGCTTTCCGGATTGGCCAGTGACCAGCTAAAATCTGATTCCTGGCCTGTAATCGTCAAGGGAAAACTTAGGAGCGCTGTTAAAGGGATGACCACAAGGAATGACATGCAGCTTCTTTTCATGTCCTTAAGATAAGAATTGCATTGAGTAGCTAAGGGGACAACCTGGATAATTGCGAAGATTGACACCTCTGCAAGGTACATTGTCGGATTAATGTGATAATTTACCGGGATGAAGAATAGAGTATTGTTAATGTGCGTGATCTTGTTTACTACAAATCAGTTTGCTTGTCTGGATAAAACCCCGGTCGGGGAAACAAATAGTACGAGTTCTGTCGTATCTGTTTCTTCACCTGAAGAAGAGAAAGGCCGCGGGTTGCTTGCAAATTGCCTGGAAGCTCACGGTGGGTTAGACCAATGGCAGAAATTCGAAGGATTAGAATACACCTTGATCAACAATGGTAAACCGGTTTACCAACTTACCCATTTAAGGGACCGCAGGGCTTACATAAGATCTGAAGATTTTGAAGTGGGATTTGATGGTAAAGTGGCTTGGGCTTATCCCGATGCCAACAACATATCCGGAAATTCACCGGCTTTTTATTACAATCTTGATTTTTATTTTGTAGGCATGCCATTCGTATTGGCCGATCCCGGAGTTAGAGTCGCTCATCAGGGATCTGCCGAAGTGGACGGTAAGCGATTTGAGGTACTTCAAGTTACTTTTGGAAGCGATATTGGATTTACTCCCGATGATATATACCTGCTTTATCTGGATCCCGAATCCTTCAGGTTAGAGATTTTGGTCTATTCTGTTTCTTTTTTTGAAACCAATCAATCGGGGCTGCTGAAAACGGCTAAAGTTTATTCGGACTATACAGAAGTACAGGGGTTATTGATGCCAGGTAAAATGGAAAATTTCAGTTACGACGAAGGCGTACTTGGTGCGAGTAAAGGCCACACGCGATTATTTAAGGACATTCAATTTTTGACCACCATACCCAATGAGGATGTTTTTTCTATTAAAGATGGAGCCGTAACAGAGATCGTTTACAAGTAGTGTCTCCCGGCACCGAAGCAGGCCGAATCACAGGCTTGCCCACACTTTTAAGTGCCAGAAAAATTGAGTATTTTGAGGTCAGATCAATTTTTCTATAATCGCCAATCTGTGGGATTAAGGTTTTATTAATTATGCACTTTTTACAAAAAATAGTCCTTTCTGTTATCTGCTCTTTTTTTCTTTTTGTGACCTGGGGCCAGGAAGAGTCAAAGAATATTGCCTCTCCCAATCTGCTATCGATTACGTTAAATAATCAAGGTGTTCCTCCGGAATGGGCATTATTGGAGCGACATCTACTGGACCAGATTTATCCTGCGGCACGAGAATTTGTAAAGAAATACACCAATCCAGACGGAACACTAAAATGGAGAGAGGAATGGCCGGGGATAGATGGCTCGGATGATGGTTATGAAAGTTTCTATAATTTTTCGCTTTATAGTGCATTGGGTGGTCCCATGGCAATGGATAGTTTGGCTCGGCATCTTTGGGACGGCGTGACCAGACAATTTACGAAATACGGGCAGATACATGACGAATTTGATGCAGGCTATGATTGGATGCATCATGGCGAATCCTATACCTACTTTTATTTTTTCGGATTGACCGATCCGTTAAATACCATGGCAAAAGAAAGAGCTTTGAAATTTGCCAGTTTATACATGGATCCGGCATTTGGCAACTATGATCCCGAACTCAAGATCATTCGCTCACCGCTCACGGGGAGTCAGGGCCCCAGATTTATAAATACCGCAGAAGATTGGGTTACCCATCGTCCCATCTTAGCTGATTATTTATTACCCTACGAGGATATTGATGGAATCGACTCCAGTTCACTTTGGAACGATGATGATAAATTTCCCCTCATCTTAGATGCGCTCAATGAAAGGATGATGCAGGGTGATGTGCCGCTCAACCTGGCAGCAACCAGTATGATCCTCAACGCCTTTATGTATACTGGCGAGGAAAAATATGCACAATGGGTCAAGGATTATGTGGGAGGATGGATGCAAAGGGTGCAGGATAACGATGGTTTTCTGCCTGACAATGTAGGATTGTCGGGCAAAGTGGGAGAAAACATGAATGGGAACAAATGGGGTGGTTACTATGGTTGGCGTTGGCCGCACGGCCTTATGAATCAAATGGAAGCCACCTATATTGGGGCAAGTAATGCCTACTTAGTCAGTGGTGATTCCAGTTATTTGGAGTTGCCCAAAAGCGTTATAAAGTTGGTAGAAGATCAGGCTAAATTGGACAATGGCCTACAACTGGTACCACATCGATATGATGACCGGGGCTGGTGGGATTATCGACCCATGGCACCTAAATATCCAGCGCATTTATGGTTTATGTCACGAAAGGACGAAGACTGGAGTAGAGCAAAACGACTAGCTGATCGCGAGTTATGGAGCTATCACAAATATCTCAATAAGGGGAGCCAGTTGGTCCGGGGAATGCAGATTAGTGAGAATCAGGAATTTGCCTACAAAAAAGGTAAAGGTGATTCAGAAAACACCATAGCCTGGATGGGTTTTCTGGAGGGAGAGAATCCAAATTATCCGGTAGATATCTTAAAGGCGACATATGGAGAGGTACTGAAAAGACTTAAAGAATTGAGAGATGATACATCCTTACCAGATGATCAGGATGTGCATCATTTTCTCCAAAGGAATCCGGTTATCCTGGAGGGGTTGGTGCAATTGATGTTGGGCGCACCTAATCACATTTATCATGGAGGATTATTACACACAAGTTTGCGATATTTTGATCCTGAAAACCGGCGACCAGGAATTACTGCTGATGTAGCTACCCTCGTGCAGCGAATTACTCCGCACAGTATTAGTTTAAAACTCGTGAACCTCCATCCAACTGAACGAAGAAAAGTAATAATCCAGGGGGGCATGTTTGGCGAGCATAAGATAAAAAGAGTGAGACAGGTGATCGATTATCCCTTTCAATTTAATACTATAAATGCAAAATACCTGGAGGTAGATCTTGGACCTGGAGCTGTCGGTCAATTGGAGTTGGATATTGAGCGATTCGCAAATAGACCATCTTACAAATTTCCCTGGCATTAGGTGAGATAAAGTCTTTTTGGGTCCTCATTGAAAACCGGCAGAATAGTGATTCTGTAATATGTAATATATTTTTTAACAGTGGGAAAGTATATCTGCATCCTCCGGGTTGGTTGATGAATCGTCCGGTTCTTAAAATGGATGGTTTTCTCATGAGAGCTTGGTAATCAGTTGGGAATAGGTAAGGCTTGGGGATTTTTTATGCCTTAATAAAAATTCACTAAGTTGTTGCCACCGATTTTAATTATTTTAGAAATAAAAATCACGGTCGATAATTCGTAATCATAAATTTCTTGATCCATGGTCCATCAGATAAAAGAACTTTTTCTAATATTATTTTTCTCTGTTTGTTGTGTTTGTGCCAACGGACAGTTATTAAATCTAAATAAGGAGCAAATGCTGGCCTTAACCCCCAAATGGGAGGGGGAGCGTTTTGCTGATGGTAGGCCCAAGGTTGCAGATGATATCCTGGAAAGAATGAAAGGTGTGTCACTTGAGGAAGCCTGGGGGACTCTGCGTAACCGGGGCTATAAAAATCAATTTGCCGGAGACTGGAAAATGATTCATGAGGGTGGGACGATGAC
>JABDLW010000340.1 GCA_013001805.1 Saprospiraceae bacterium
GTATCAAACCCGCTGTACCAAATAGTTCGGTATTCCCGAAAGTGTCATTTGCCAGGAGACCAGCCGAGTCAGCAATAACAATTTTCTTGAAAAGACCCCACAAGATTTGTCGCATACCGTCTTTCGCATTGTGGTACTTAAAAACCCGGATTTTTCTGAATTGAGGAACAAGATTAGCCGCTCTTTCAATGGGGCCAGCCACTAATTGAGGAAAGAAACTTACAAAGGCGAAGAAGGTAACCCAGTCTTTCTCCGGTTCGATTTTATTGCGATATATATCAATTGAGTAGCTAAGCGTTTGAAAAGTATAAAAACTAATGCCAACTGGTAAGATGACATTTAGAGACGAGAATCCTTCAAGCGTCGAAAGTCCAAATGCATCTACGAATTCCGTTATAAAAAAGTTGTAGTATTTAAAAAAGCCAAGTAGACCTAAATTGACAATTATGGAGAGCAGGCAAAGGTGTTTTTTTGTTTTGATGTCATGGGTTGTGCCTAGTTTCTTGCCGACATGAAAATCGACCAGGGAGCTGAGAATAATTAGAGAAAGAAAACGATAATCCCACCAGCCATAAAATAAATAACTTACCGCAAGGAGAAAAAGGTTGGATGATCTTAGATTGCGATTGAAAATAAACCAGTATAAAACAAAGACAATCGGTAGGAAAAGCGCATATTCGAATGAATTAAATAGCACTGATAGGTGAATTAAATAACACTAATAAGTGAGAAATTTTGAAGACTGAATTTCGGTGCTGGCAATTAGATCAGCGATTTTTGCACCGGCGTCTCCCGCACCGTACAAGGTGCTTTTGGGATAAGCTCCATGGTCGAGTTGCTTTTTCAGTGCTCTTTTGATGGCCATCCGATCATAGTCTACATCAATGACGTTGGTTGCCCGGCTCCTCCTGTGTTGCCGTGATCCGATATTTATCGATGGTACGCCAAGGTAAGCCGCTTCCCGCAATCCAACGCTTGAGTTACCGATCAAACAAGCGCAATTTTTTAATGTCTTGAGGAAGTCCAGTGGGTCCATGTTCTTGAAGAAATGCATGGAATTTATTGAATGCTTCTCGCGAAAAGCCCGGATCCCATTTGATGTGCCGTCGGATCCTGCATCAACATTTGGCCAAAACCACAGGGTGGTTTTCTGAGACTGATAGACCGCATGGAGTGTTTCCTCGATTTGTTTTCTGGCGGCCTGATATTCAGTTGTAACCGGATGTTGCATCACAATCAGATAGCCATTTTTTATTTCAGGTGACGCACCGACGCCTCCGTATTTTTGATAGGGATCAAAGTCCAATTGCCCACTGGTAGCTACTTCTTTTGCCAGGTCGATAGAGGGACATCCGGTGACTATGACCCTCTCAGGAACCTCTCCCATTCTTATGACTCGTTCCTGAGCTTCCCGGGTAGACACCAGATGGAGATCTGCCAATTTGGTAATAGCATGTCTCACTTTCTCATCAATATTACCACTTACTTCTCCTCCCTGAATATGGACGAGAGGTATGTTTAGATATGCGGCGGAAATAGCTGTAGCCATGGTCTCATAACGATCTGCAATAGTCACCACGACGTCGGGTGCTAATCCGCTGATTACATTGGAAAGTTCGATAATGCCAAGTCCGGTTGTTTTGGCTTGACCCAAAAGATTGCCACCTTCTATGACATTAAAGACCCGGGCGTTGATTTTGAAGCCATCCTTTTCTATCACTTCTATGGCAGACCCATAGCGATCCAGCACCGCTGATGCGGCTACGATTAATAATAATTCCAACTGATCATGTTTATCGATAGCCGTCAAAGCCGTCTTTATCCGCGCATAACTAGCCCTGGCAGTGATCACAACACAGACTCTTTTTTTTCTATTTGGTCCTACCATAGATCAGATCGTCCGAGGAATTCGTAAGCTTTTTTGTTTGCTTTTAATTTTTTACCAATTACCTCTGCGAAATTTTCGGCGGGAATACCCATTCCGGCAGGTTTTTTCGATTCCAGATCATCCAATGTCAACTCATGACCGGCGGCCAGGTCTTTATTTACGGCAAGTGACTTTTCGAATATTCCCTTTAGCGTTGCATATCCCTCATTATTATTCTTATCAACCGGGTGATCAAGTGCAGTTTTAATATACTTCACGGCTGTCACCAATTCGGAAACTTCATTTAGGTTAAGCGAGGAACTGGAATCGGGTCCAAACATTTGCCGGTCGAAAACAACATGAAATTCAAGGATGCTTGCTCCCATTGCCACTGCGGCCAAACAGGGATATATTTTTCCGGAATGGTCAGAAAACCCTATTTGGTGCCCTGGGTATCGATCCATCATTTGTGGAATGACGTTCAGTCCGATGTTTTCGGGAGATGTGGGGTAGCTGGTGGTGCATTGTAAGATAGCTATTTCATTGCCAAATGGTTTCAAGAACTCTAAAGCGCGGTCTAACTCAAGAAATGTACTCATACCGGATGACAGCAAGATCGGTTTACCGGTGCGTGCTATTTTTTCCAGCATCAAATAATTATTGATTTCACCCGAACCGACTTTATAGCGTAATATATCGATTGACTCCATCATATCTACCGCGGCAAGTGAAAATGTCGAAGCCATGAATTCCAGGCCGGCTTCATCGCAATGTGCTTTGATTTCAGCCCAATGTGATTGCGGAAATGACATTCGATTCCAATAGTCGAAACGGCTGGCATCTTCATAGGAGAAATTGACACGAAACGGTTCCTGAGGACTGCTTTCGGCTTCAGCTATATGCACTTGAAATTTAATGATTTTTACACCGGTCTTTGCCACTGCGTCAATGTAAGAGTGGAGAATTCCAAGACTGCCATCATGGGCCTGACCAACTTCTGCAATGAGGTGAATCGGTTCTGGCATTAAGTTTCGCTTAAGTAATACCCGGAACCATATCCGTAGTTATAACCACCGTAGCCATAGTATCCCCGTTGGGATTTAATGTCATTTATCACCAAATAGGGACTTATTAGTTCTCCCTTCTGGTACATTTCCTCCAGATGACGGACCATTTCTTTTTTAGTCTGATCCATTCTGACGACCAAAAGTGTCTTGGTGAGGAACTCCCGTAAAAGAAGTGCATCAGCCACTATGCCGATGGGTGGCGTGTCGATTATTATATGATCAAACGATTTCTTTAACTCCTGAATCAGACTTCCCATTTTGGTTGATAAAAGTAACTCTGCTGGATTGGGAGGAATCGGACCGCTGGTAATAAAGGCAAGATTTTCGTTCTCGGAATAAAAGCGAATAACATCTTCCAGGGTATTTTCGCCCACTAAATAATTGGTGACACCCGGTGCACTTTGTGATTTCAGATACGATGCTATCGTAGGCCGCCTCAAATCGAGATCCAGTACGATTACTTTTTTATCGGTAAGGGCAAAAGCCAAACCGAGGTTAATGGCTACCACGGATTTCCCTTCTGCCGACACGGAGGAAGTCACAAGCATGACCTGCTGTTCGTCCTTAGTCATGGCGTAATTCAAATTCGTACGTATGAGTCTGAACATTTCTGATATGACCGTTCTTTTGCCCTGGCTGACAAAAATCTTTTCTGACCCTTTAAAGTGCGATATGCGACCAATAATTGGTATCGAGGTCAATTTTTTAACCAAATCTTCAGAGTCAACCGTGGTTTCGAAAAAGAATTTGACGGCCAGCCCGACAAATGGCAAGAAAATGCCCAACAAGATACTGGCAAGATAAATCAACCTCTTTTGAGGATAAACCGGACCTTTGGAGCTCCTGGCACTTTCGATAATTCGTGTATTCGGAGTGGTAATTGCTTCAGAAAGCGCGGTTTCTTCTCTTCGTTGCAGTAGGAATAGGAATAGACTTTCCTTAATCGACTGTGTGCGAATTTTTTCCAGCAGACTTTTTTCTACTGTAGGTACAGATCTAATGCTGCTTTTTAATTCCTCTATTTTCTCTTTTGAACGGGCGATGGGTATCTGCAAATCATTTCTGATGTTTCTTATTGTTGACAAAATCAGGTTGCGAAACTCCTCCATTTTTATAGATATATCCGCAAGTATGGGATTGTTCTCAGTGACGGTTTTAGAAAGTCTTTGTTTCTCAAGAAAAAGGCTATTGTATTGATCGATAAGGGAACTTAGCGATTGATTGCTGGATGCGAGATTTACTGGAATTAATTTATCCGGAAAATTATCTTCTGTCAGTGATTCTTCCAGTGTCAGAAGTAATTCATTCTCTAATTCATAGGAAGAAAGTGCAGCCAGATCAGATCGCATTTCATTGAGTGCAAACCCTAGGCTGGCAGAAGCGCTTTCGGTGATGATTTGATTTTCCGATTTAAATCTTTCAATATCTCCTTCTACTGCATTTAGTTCCTCCGTTAACCGCGCCACTCGTTGATCGATGAATTCAATCGTATTTCTCAAGACTTTGGTGTCATCATTGACATCTGCGGTATTATATACATCAATTAAAGTATTGATCAGGTCTTCCGCTTTTTCTGGCGTTTGATCAGTCAACTTTAGTTCAAGAATACTCGAAGAATTTTGAGCCCCCACAATTTCGATGAGCAATTTAGATTTATAATATGCGGCAATATCTTCCGCCGGCCAAACTGATACCATATAAATACCGGGATTCAACGTGGCAGTTTTACTTTGAGAGATTTTAAAATATCCGTATTCATTGACGAAGGGCTCTCCAAACCTGTATTGCTTTCCCTCCTCATCGGCAGCCTGACTAAAGCTAAAACTCTGAGTATAGTCCATTTTTATGAAAAAAGATAATTTGACTCGATCACCGGCGAGGGCAAACGTGTCAATCACGATCGGTGAATCTTTGTAGAGCTCTGAATCTTTAATGCGACCTTGACGATAATAAATAATGTTGGCACCAATTTTTTCTACTGCGGCAGTCAACAAGGGACGAGATTTGAGAATTTCAATTTCATTGTCCATGTCCTTGCGTCCACTTCCGATACCCAGGTCTTCCACTAAAATGCCTGATTCCGAAAGATTACCACTCGTGCCTACATCTTTAATTAATAGTTTGGCACTGGTAGCATATTCAAAGGTGGCATATCTTAAATATAAATAACCAGTTGGAACACAAATCATTAGTCCCAGGATGAAAACCCACCAATATTGGGTAAGTCGGCGAAGCCATTCGCGTAGATCGAATTGAATATCTTCTTCCGTTCCGCCTTCCAGACTTCTATTGTTCAAGAATATTCTATTTTGAGAGA
>JABDLW010000343.1 GCA_013001805.1 Saprospiraceae bacterium
TAGTAGAACTGAGGCCAAACATCAGGTCCCTCCGTTCATCCCGGTCTATCCTTATTCTCGAATCGTGAAAATAGCCCACGAGATCTTCATCTGACTTGTCCAGAAACCGTTTTATGTCACCGAGAAATAACATAAAATGTGATGACCTGGGGTAACTATTAAAAGGATTCATGATGCCATCGTAGTCGCTACCAATACAGATAATATCCCAGGCTTCTTTGCGATTGATAATCGATACGATATGAAATACATTGGTTAGGAACAATTTAATATACTCCTGTCGAAGTAGCACACGGTATTCTTGTTCACGCTGATCATGCCAATTGATTGCCCTCTTTATTTCTGAGAACAATTCGATCGCTTCACCACCGGGCATCCGGCCTTCATGAGGAGCCAGACCGATAAGGCCATCCGATTCATAAATTTTTAGGATATCCTCATTGTATAAATTAATAGACCAATGGCTGAGATAGCCAAATTTATCATCAGAATTTGTATCGGCTCCGGTAAATCTGGCTTCCGGAAATCCATTGACTCCTCCATGACTAAAAATAATAGGTATCTTATCTCCATTGACCTTTTTTCCCTCAACAATGCGATAATATTCCTTCCTGGCGTTCAGGCTCATGTGTTTAACATCAATCAGGATCCTGCGCTCCTGGTCACTCTTATGTAACAGCTTTTCGATTACTTCATACCCTAGCGGCGTGATGCCGTCATTTAGTGCTGCCTCCTGGTCGAGAAAATCATCCATCCCAGGAAAAATTCCGGTTCCTTCACGGTAAGATTTTGCGTGTCCGGCCAGAAAGTTATTGTACATGTGCACCAGGGTAATAAAAAAGGGAGTATGATTCTTGTGAAATGTTTTTTGCACCATTTGGCCTTTTATCCGCTTCACATTTTTTAAATATGCATCCCGGATAAACTTGACTTCCAGGGGAGTCAGGCTGTGATACTCTTTGTGTATAATCGAATTGTAAGGGTATGATGCTAGCGCATGACCGCCTTCAACTGTTAAAATAATAGCTATCGTATTGGGCTTGTTCCTCACCACATCGATAAATTCCGCATGATTTGAAACCAATTGCATTTCGGCGTTTTGTTGTCCGCTGGTAACTGAATTATTTCTTATGAATTCGTAGTCTGGGTACGTTTCTTCTTCATAGTAATTAATCGGCCGGTCATTTTCAATATCCAGAAAGAGCCGTTGAATCTTTTCAATAGGAAGCCCGGATAGGGCAGCTGCTAATGGGGGTCGGTCTGCTGGTTTGAAGACCTGGTTAAGTATGGCATTACGGATAGGATGAGGTGAGGAGGCTCTTTTGTAAAGCCATCCCCGCTCCATGGGATGAATCACAATAAATAATCCACGAACTTTACCGGTAAACAATTCATCCAGATTGGATTGAGAACTGCGTGCTGTCTCAGCAATGATCGGCTTCAATTCATTGGGGACTGCATCAAAATGTTCAGATTTTTCATCAATGGGCTGCCAAAGGTTCACATTGGGATAAACCTCCAGATTGTTGAAGGGTTTAAAGGAACTATGACAATGGAGATCAGTAAGGTAAGTGGCCATAATAAGCTTGTATCAGTATCACGAATTTGGTTGCCCTGATTAAGGTCGGAAAAAGTTTCCAATATTTTCACATTGTATTTACACAGGTATGTGGTGCGTATTTCTTACTTAATCAATCAGATTGCTAGCTTTGCTGGCAAAACCAGAGAACTGTGAAACAAAAACGTAAATTGGTCAACGCATGACCGATCAGCAGATTTGGGAATGTGTGGCCGCAGGAAACGAGAAATGTTTTAAACAACTCTTTAATAAATATTATGCTGAAGCGGTCTCGATGGCGATGCGATATGTGGGTGAAGTGGATATGGCCAAAGACATAGCACAAGATTTTTTTTGCCGTTTGTGGATGAAACGTGCAACCCTGGTTATCCGGGGTGAAGTGCATTTTTATATAAAAGGAGCGATTAGAAATTCCTGTTTAAATTATCTGAAGAAGGAACGAAGATTAGTTACCCTGGATGATCATTCGGATAAAGAAGATGAATCGCCGGATATCGTGGCAACGCTCCAAGCGGAAGATCTACAGGCAGTCTTAGATCGGGCTATTGCCAAATTGCCAGGAGCCTGCAGAGCGGTTTTTTTAATGCGGAGAATGGAAGGTCTGTCATTGAAGGAAATTGCTGAGCATCTGGATATTTCACCCAAAACGGTGGAGAATCAGATAACCAAAGCCGGAAAGATCTTAACAAAATTTCTCATCGCTCATTTAGATATAGGGATGCTTATTCTATTTTTTTATAGCTTATCCATGGGGGAATTGCCAGTTATAAATGTCTTTTAAATAGCGGACATGGACAAACAGAAATTCATCGAGTTACTCTTTAAGCGGGCAGAAGGTCTGATATCGGGTGAGGAATCTCATCAGTTGCAGGCCTGGTTAAAGGCTTCACCCAACCATAGGAAGTACGAAGAAAAAGTTAACGAAATACTACATAGAGCGGAAAAACCCGGGAAGGTAGTTGATCTCGACCTGGAAGCAGAATATGTCAGACTGGGTAGCAGGATAAAAAAGGAGGACCGTAATTTGAAACTGAAGCGGATGCGCAGGGGATTTCAAATTGCAGCGGGCTTTGCCGTTCTGATCATTGCTCTGTGGTTTCTGGTTAAACCTAAGAGTACCGAAGAATTTGTGATAAAGCAAACATTAATGGATGTCGACTTGGCTGATGGCTCCAAAATTAATTTAGCGGAAGGTTCATTCGCCCGTTTTTACGATGAGGCAAATAGTAGACGGCTGCAACTTACTGGTAAGGCATATTTTGAGATCGAAAAGCATACCGGCCGGCCCTTCATCATCCAAACCGGTCAAGGAAGCGTCACCGTGGTGGGCACTATTCTGGAAGTGGATGCTGGGCAACAAGATGCCATGGAAGTTCGCGTAAAAGAGGGACATGTCATTGTGAGGGATGCAACAGGTAAGGATAGCATCAGCTTGACTGCCGGAGAAGGAGCAGCATGGCAATCAGGCGAATTTATCCGATTGGAGTC
>JABDLW010000394.1 GCA_013001805.1 Saprospiraceae bacterium
CCGGAGCTCTCATATCATTACCCGTGGCTTCCTCGATACTTGCCGGATGCAAAGCGTCAGGCAAGATTGACTGGGAGCCTGCATTTTTCACTCCGGATGAAGCGAAGGCTGTTCAACAAGTGGCTGATATTATCCTACCAAGATCTTCTTCGCCCGCTGCCTCAGACGTACATGTTCCTGAATTTATAGACCTAATCGTAATGGATTGCTTCAACTCTGAGCAGCAGAACGCATTTAAAACCGGACTAAATAAGATGTTGGGTGAATTTCGAGAAAAGAAAACAAAAGATTTTATTAATGGAAATGAAAAGGATCAAACTGAATTCATTATCAGTATGGATTCACAATTGGTCAATCCTGGTTCCGGGAATTTTTATAGAACATTGAAGCAATTGATTTTATTGGGTTATTTCACTTCCGAAGAAATCATGCAAAATCATTTAAATTATCATGCCATTGCCGGACAGCATATCGGATGTATACCATACAAAGAGGGAGATAAAATTTTCGTAGATAATAATGTCGTAGGTTAGTTAAAACTAGAAGATCAGAAAAGAAATGGCAAAGAATAATGAATTTGATGCAATTGTGGTGGGGTCAGGAATTACCGGAGGGTGGGCTGCCAAAGAACTTTGTGAAAAGGGTCTTAAAACACTGGTTTTAGAAAAAGGTCGGAAAATAAATCACGGTGACTATCCTACTGCTATGCAGGCGCCGTGGGAGTTTGATCATCACGGAAAGAAAACAGCGAAAGATGTAGAGGAGTACCCGGTTCAGAGCACTGTTTATGCCTTTAACGAAGGTACGCGTCATTACTGGGTAAAAGACGTAGAACATCCTTATACATCCACTGCGGATGGTCCATCTTACAAATGGATTCGCGGTTATCATGAAGGTGGTCGATCGATCATGTGGGGTAGGCAATGTTATCGTTGGAGTGATCTTGACTTTGAAGCTAATGCAAGAGATGGACATGGAGTGGACTGGCCTATCCGCTACAATGAAATAGAACCTTGGTATACGTATGTAGAAAAGTTTGTGGGTATCAGTGGTAGAAAAGAAGGAATAACACATTTACCTGATGGTGAATTTCTTCCTCCATTTGAATTTAATTGTGTCGAAGAACACTTTAAAAGTCAACTCGAAAAAGTCTATTCCGACCGAAAAATGACCATTGGTCGTGTTGCTAATCTGACGGTCCCACATAATGGCAGAGGTCAATGTCAACGGCGAAACCTGTGCTACCGGGGCTGTCCTTACGGTGCCTATTTTAGCAGTCAGAGTGCCACTTTACCGGCGGCAACTAAGACGGGCAATATGACCCTGATGGCCGATTCCGTGGTGACGTACTTGAATTATGATAAAGAGTCAAACCGGGTGACGGGTGTGCGCGTGCTTAATGCTGAAACAGGTCAAGAGACAGAATATACCGCTAAAGTCATTTTCTTGTGTGCCTCGACCCTAAACAGCACGTGGCTACTATTGCATTCGGCTAACAGCCGCTTTCCTGATGGCTTGGCTAATAGCAGCGGCGCTCTGGGTAAATATTTAATGGACCATCAGTATCAGGCCGGAGCTTTTGCCGAGTTTGAGGGCTTTGAAGACCAATATTACTTTGGCGGTCGGCCTAATGGAATTTATCTGCCGCGGTTTAGAAATGTCACCGAACAACATCCTGATTTTATTCGGGGGTATGGATATCAGGGTGGTGCATCAAGAATTGGTAGTATGCGAGGGGCAGAAACTCCCGGTATCGGGATTGAGTTTAAAGAAAGCCTAATGGAACCTGGTCCGTGGGAGATGCGATTGCATGGTTTCGGAGAGGTCCTTCCTTATGAGGACAATTATGTAAGACTTAATACCGAACAGACGGACGTACATGGTCTGCCTACTCTGGACATACACTGTCTGCACCGGGAAAATGAAAGCATCATGCGTCGCGACTACATTGACCAGGCAATGGAGATGCTGGAAGCGACCGGCGGAAAAAAGATACAAGAATTTAATGGCGTTGATCATCCCGGATTTGGCATTCATGAGATGGGAACGGCCAGAATGGGTAGGGATCCCCGAACCTCTGTTCTAAATAAATGGAACCAGTCCCATGATATACCCAATTTGTTCGTGACGGATGGAGCTTGCATGACCTCGGCCTCATGTGTCAATCCATCAATTACCTATATGGCGTTAACTGCCAGAGCTGTTGATTTTGCCGTCAATCAACTAAAAAAGATGGAATTGTAGCTACTATTTGGTTTTTACCAGGTCAGGTTAATGGCAGGTGAATTTGATGTCTTTTGGAAAAATTAAAGGAATTTCCCAAAAGGCAGGACATTTCCGCTGTCAAATTCACTTAAAAGTGTGATGTGCTGAAATTAACCTGAACCTACTTTTGTGAAAAAACCAATTATGAGACTTTTATCACTACTCGCGATCTTCCTGCCCATATCTCTTATAGCGCAAGATTCCGGAAGGAAGGATTTTCCCAATCTGGGTATCTCCTTTCAGATTCCTGATGGTTGGGTAGGTCAGGAAAATGAAGCCGGATATGTGATGGGATCTTACACCGATCCCGGAATCATTCTAATGACTGCACATCAAACACAGAACCTGGATCAACTAAGAGTCGAGGCCCAACAGGGTTTACATGACAATGAAGGAACTTCGCTGTCTGTCGACGGAGAAATCAGTAAGTTTTCCTCCAATGGCTTGCAGGCCCTATACCAGGGGAGTGTAGGATTTCAGCCTGCCAAGGCTTTCGCTATCGGCTTAGTCAATCCGAACGGAAGTGGTGTGAGTATCATAGGTATGAGTACCATCGACCAATTTTCAGATAAACATAGAGAGGTGGTCACCCAGATTGCCAGTAGTGTTAAGTTTTCAAAAGTAACCGTAGTAGAATCGAAGAGTGAGTGGGGCAACCTACTGCAGAATGCCCGCTTGACATACATGAACAGCTATTATTCCAGTGGTGGAAGCTACGGTGGTTACAGTACTGGCGGTGGATATAGTGATAAAGAGATCATTGATCTTTGCGCACAAGGATATTTTAACCATTCGAGCAATAGCTCTATGGCCTTTGACACTGGCGGAGGATTTGGAAGCTCTTTTGACCAGAATGCCGGTGCCGGGAAATGGAAGGTCATCGTTAATAATCAGGGTCAGGATGTTCTGCAATTAAATTTTTACAACGGTGAAGTCTATGAGTACGTACTTAGTCTGCAAGACAATAAAACATATTTAAATGATCGTCGTTTTTTCCGCACTTATGGGAATGTCACCGATGATGGCCCAAATTGCAATTAGGAGCGAAGATCTGTGAGCATTACCTTGCTTGGATAGCGAGGTGAAAATTTTGCTCAAACAGGTTTCAACCATGCAGAAAAATGCCTTAAAAAAGGAGGTTCTTTTTCTATCAAATAACCCGACAATTCACTTCTTTTTCCCCAGACATTAAGAACTACCTCAACCATATAGTCAAAATGACTTTGCGTATACACTCTCCTGGGGAAAGCCATTCTAACCAACTCATGCGGTGCGGGTATCAGCCCGCCACTAGCATCGTACTTTCCAAACATTAGAGATCCAAGTCCAACTGCCCGAATGCCACCTTCGCAATATAGAGCATTAACCAAAGCTATTGCCGGAAAATGCACTTTACCAATATGCGGCAAGAATTTCGCAGCATCCAGAAATACTGCATGACCGCCCGCTGGCCGCACCACAGGTATTCCGGCTTTAATCAATTTGTCAAGCATGTATTGTATGGTAGCGTGGCGATATGTCTGATAATCCAGCGAAAGGGCTTCAAGAAGCCCAATGGCGCAGGCTTCCAGATCCCGTCCTGCCAGACCTCCATAGGTAGGAAATCCTTCCCGTAATATTAAGGCATTCTTAAATTGTTCGGCCCAATCATCTTGATTGCAAATGAAAAATCCACCGATATTGGCCAGCCCATCTTTTTTCAGACTCATGGTCGCCGCATCAACAAGTGAAAACATTTCCTGGGCAATGTCCAGCAGCTCTTTTTGTGCATAGCCCTCCTCTTGTGTTTTAATGAAAAATGCATTTTCAGCAAATCGACAAGCATCAAGGACCAACGGGATATTGTATTGATCAACCAGCGATCTAACCTCTTTTAAATTGGCCATGGAAACAGGTTGTCCACCACCTGTATTATTGGTTACCGTAATCATAACAAATGGTATTTTCTCATGGTGAGATTCCAGGCAGTCCTGCAATTTTCCGATGTGCATATTTCCTTTAAAGGGAAATTCTTTTTCAAGATCACTTGCTTCTTCACAAATTAAATCCAACGCTTCAGCACCAGCGTACTCCATATTCGCTCTGGTGGTATCAAAGTGACTATTATTGGGTATAAGATCACCCGGTTTCACCTGAGTCAATGCAAGGAGACTTTCGGCCGCCCGACCCTGGTGGGTTGGAAATATATGTTTGATACCTGTGATCGTACGGATCGTACTTTCAAATTTCTTCCACGAACGGCTTCCCGCATAGCTCTCATCTCCCAGCATCATGCCAGCCCATTGCCGGGCCGACATAGCTCCCGTACCACTATCCGTCAAAAGATCGATCATACAATCCTCTGCATTGAGTAGAAATACGTTGTGGTGGGCTTCATGGAGTTTTCTGATCCGTTCTTCCTTTGAGATGACCTTTATCGGTTCCGTCATTTTTATACGGAAGGGTTCAAATATGGTTTGCATATCTAGATGAATTTATAGGCTAAAAATAGATGAACTCGAGACTGGAAATAGTCTTAAATGCTAGCCTCATAAAAAGGCGAGCTAATCAACCGGTATATAAACTGTCTTGATCTAAAGAATGGAAAATAACGCATTTTCAAATATAGAAAAGTCAACATTACTAATCGATATTGCTATTGGTTTTAGTGAGTGGTTTGATACTGAATTCATCATGAAATCAGAGATTGGCAAATACTGTCTAATTACCACGATGGAAAATGAGTGAACCGTGGAGCAATTACCGATAATAATTAATGCCGACTATCTGTTATCACTGAAAATTGAAATCACCGAATTATTCTCCGGATATTACATGATCAACAGCCGGAGAATACTTTATTTTTTCTTCTCCTTTTGATCGGTCTTTATTTGCTAGTTCCCATTTTATTCGCTGCATAAGAAGACCAAAATCTCTTTGAGTAATTTTCCGGTCTTCCCTATCGGGAAACATACGTCGGAAGGGAAATTTGCGATTTACTCTAACCGTAAATGCGTAATAGTCATGCAAATTCTGACCTTTATTTGACAATGAAGGTACTTCTAAAATATGAGGAAGCTGAAATTCTTCTCTGCCAGGTACCAACCATGGCACTACCTGTTCATAGACGTCCAGTTCGCGAGCGAGCAGCACTTTCCTCGTGGGGAGTTTTCTAGCTCGTGACCACCAGATCTCATGTACACTTTCCATAGCCTCACGGGTTGCTTCTGTCGATGAAACCGCCCCCATCTCAACTAATTCTTTCTGCAGCAGTTCACTTACGGCAGCCTCGTAAGGTAGGTCGCTGACAATGGCCTCCATACCAATATGAACACCCAAAAGATTGGAATAGGCATCTTCGATTGAAAAACTGGAATAACGTTCGGGTACCAGGGGAACAGATGATGCTCCAAACCAGGTCGCAATTTCATGCCATACCGAAAGGTCATAGGCCATACTCCCGGCCAGTTTTATATAGTCATCCTGTGACAATTCCGGATCAGCCTTAATTGTCAGCATTTTGACACCACCTTCAAAAGGCAATCGCAAATTATATATTGAGTCAGGGACCACATTTTGCAATTGCACGAATAGAAAAGCTGTCCAATCAGCTTGATCCCTAACATGTCCTAAGTCAATAAATCCGCCGCGTGTGGTGTAAATGATGCCATTTCCCTCACTTTGATCACCCAAATAAACATGGTGGCCAAGCATTTCTGTGCTGGTAATCTGGGTGAACTTCAGCAAAGGGACCCCGACCATTTTAAGGTCTGAAC
>JABDLW010000415.1 GCA_013001805.1 Saprospiraceae bacterium
GTATAGATCCAAATCAGTATGATCGTGAGCAAAATAGTGACGGTAAATGGCACTCCGAGATCGTCCATTAAAAAACGTTGCAATACGATAACCACTAAAAATAATCGAAAGGAAGCACCAATAGTACGTGATAGAAGGAAATAGGCAGCACCGGTTTTATACGATCTTACACCAAAGCGCTTTTCCAAATAGCTGTAGATTGATGTAAGATTCAGGCGATAGTACATAGGCATCAGAACAAATGCTATGACTACGTAGCCTAATAAATAACCCAGCACGGTTTGGAAATAGGAAAACTGACTATCCACTACCCATCCCGGTACAGAGATAAAGGTCACTCCCGAAAGAGAAGCTCCAATCATTCCAAAAGCCACCACAAACCAGGGGGATTTCCGGCTTCCGATAAAGAAGTCCTCATTCTTGGAGTTGGCAGATGTAAAATGGGATATTACTAGCAAAAACACAAAATATATCCCGATAATCAGAAGTATGGTACTGGAAGATAGCCCCTGCATCTAGTCCTGTAGTTTGGCACCAAAAAGGAGATCTCCGGCATCTCCCAGTCCCGGCACAATGTAGGATTTAGCGGTAAGTTCTTCATCAACGGCTCCTGTCCAGATTTTACATCGTGGGTGCGTACGTTTTAGATAGCTGATGCCATAAGAAGAGGCAATGATGGTAACCAGATGAATTACCTTTGGTGTACCGTATCGATTCAATACATCCAGGGTGGCGGCAAATGAAGAGCCGGTGGCCAACATCGGATCGGCAAGGATGAGGACACAATCTGACAGATCAGGGCAGGTGACATATTCAAGATTAATTTCAAAAGTCCCATCTTTATGGTGCCTGCGATAAGCGGATACAAATGCGTTATCAGCATCTTCAAAATAACTCAGCAATCCTTGCTGCAGGGGTAAACCTGCTCTAATTATGCTGGCAATCACAATTCTTTCATTTGGTAGAGACACTTTTGCAATGCCCAAAGGTGTTTCGACCTCCTTTTCAACATAGGAAAAGGTCTTGCTAATTTCATAAGCAAATATTTGGCCGATGCGTTCGACATTCTGTCTAAAACGCATACGGTCGGTCTGTATGGACACATCCCTCAGTTCTGCCACAAATTTGCTTACAATCGTGTTCTTATCAATAATTACGGTGGGCATCTTAAAAAGTACTCAATCAAATAAATCAAATCCGATCCAAGACGTCTTTTTGGTTGCTTATTTCCTCACTGCCCGGATACTCTACTATCTATAAGGGATAGCTCATCACCAGGATGCAGAATAAGCTGAGACTCAAGGGATCCTTCGCTTCAAAGATAGTTTTTAATTGTTATTGGTATTTGAATTTAGGCGGCCTTCCTCCTGAAGCTGAATTGGAGGTTCTTCTGATAAATCTGATTCAGGCGTTCCTTCTTTGGTTCTGTCGTAAATTCTTGGCAATGTAATTGCAACTTCTGATTATTACATGTATCTTATCCTTTCCTTTAACATTGAGACAATTGGTGTATACCAGATTTACTTTAGCGGCAGTAATCATATGTTTGGTCTCCACTTTAGCAGTGAGCCAGTATACCATTTTACCAAAGCCTATTGGTGAGGAATCTTTAGTTTATGAAACCGAGCGGGTCTTTCACATTCGGGCACATTCTAATGGATTCTCATTAGGTTATAGTGTAGGTGAGATACAAACATGGTATAAAACGAAATATTTTTACTTCGATCTGGGCTCCTTAAAAAATTCTAAGGAGTACTCGCAGAACTTCCGGTTTTTTAGTTCCACCTTGGGTGCGGAATCTTCCCGATCATTTATATATGGTAAAATCAATAGATTATATGCATTGCGGGCTGGAATAGGGAATAAGCGATTTTTCTCAGAGAAGGCGCGTCGCAAAAGCATAATTGTTGGAATGAACTACGAGTATGGCTTTACGCTGGGTGCATTGAAACCGTACTACCTGAAGTTAAAGAGAGAGGATATAGACAGGGGTGGTTTGGCTAGCAATTCAACGGAAAAATATTCTGAAGAAAACGCCGATGTTTTTTTAGATGAAACCAGGATTTTTGGAGGTGCCGAGTTCAGATATGGCCTGGATGAAATTAAACTTAAACCGGGTTTCCATGGAAAATTTGGAGCTAACTTTTCTTGGGGAAATCAAGATAATCTGATCAAAGCTCTGGAAGTTGGGCTCATGGCTGATGTATTTCTAAGCAAAGTACCATTGATGGTCACTGAGCAAAACAAACAGTACTTCCTCAATGTTTACTTAACTTTACAGTTTGGTAAGCGGTCCTAGACACTTCCACATTTAATTATTTTTGGCAAACATGATTGAGCTACCAGTTGTAGATGGGAGCAAGAAACGTAAGCCCGATTGGCTGCGTGTCAAACTACCTATTGGAGAAAATTACCGGCGAGTCAGAGCCTTGGTGGACCAATATAATTTACATACCATTTGCCAAAGTGGTCACTGTCCAAATATGGGCGAATGCTGGGGTGCAGGAACCGCTACATTCATGATCTTAGGTAATACTTGTACCCGGTCTTGCTCTTTCTGTGCAGTGAAAACCGGCCGACCACCAGAATACGATGAAGATGAACCAAAACGTGTGGCCGAGGCCATTAAATTAATGCAAGTGAAGCATGCAGTGATCACTTCGGTTAACCGGGATGAACTCGCAGATCGTGGAGCAGAAATATGGTATCAGACCGTGGTCAACATCAAGGGAATGTCACCCGGCACCACCATAGAAACACTTATACCCGATGTCAAAGGACACTGGCCAGCGTTGGAACGAATGATCAGTGGTGGGCAGGAAGTGGTGTCTCACAATATGGAGACGGTAGACCGACTGTACCGCCTGGTCCGGCCCCAGGCCAAATATGAAAGGAGTCTGACGCAGATAAAGCGAACCAAGGAACATGGAAAACGCACAAAATCCGGAATCATGTTGGGGTTGGGAGAAACAACGGAAGAGGTATTAACTGCCATGGATGATCTCAGGACGCATGGCTGCGATGTTCTTACCCTGGGTCAGTATCTGCAGCCTACTAAAATGCATTTAGCAGTGGAGGCGTTCATCCATCCGGATCAATTTGCCTATTATAAGGAAGAGGGATTACAACGAGGATTTGATTTTGTCGAAAGTGGACCACTGGTACGTTCATCATACCATGCCGAGCGACATTTATAAAATTTATGGTTTTCAAATTCTCAAGTACAGTTTGCCCGGCAGTGCTTTTATGATCCCTTGAAATTCAAGGTTTAATAAAATTGACGCGAGTTCACTAGAAGTGTAGCTGCTCTCCTTCAGCATTTTATCTATACTCACCGGACAATTTTGTTGCATAATGCCAAGGACTTTATGCTCCTCATCACTCAAATCAACGAATAATTTTGTCTGCACTTGATCGATTGGACGAAGTTCTTTCCATTGCATAATCTCAGCCAGGTCTTCACCCCCATCAATCAAGCATGCTCGATTAGTCTTAATGAGATGATTACAGCCCCGGCTATATTGATCACCAATTTTACCTGGGATCGCAAAAACATCTTTGTGATAGGTGTTAGCCAATTCTGCGGTGATCATTGATCCCCCTTTGATATCAGATTCAATCACAATTAACGCATCACACATTCCGGCAATAATTCGATTTCGCATGGGAAAGTTCTCGCGGTCCGGTTTGGTTCCGGAGCCAAATTCCGTAAGTAGTCCTCCATGGTCGATCATCTCCCGGGCAGTTTTCCGGTGCACTGCCGGATAAATCCGATCCAGTCCGCTCCCCATCACTCCAATGGTGGGTAATCCAACCTCAAGTGCTTTTCTATGTGAAACAATGTCAATTCCATAGGCCAGACCACTAACCACAAGCACCTTTTTATTGCGTAAATAATCTACCAGTTTCTCGCATTGGTTGATACCATAGGAAGTGGGTTTCCTGGTTCCAACTACGGCGAGGACCCGTTCGGCATTCATATCAGCATTGCCCCGGTAATATAGTAAGGTAGGGGCATCTTTAATTCTCTTCAGTCTTATAGGATATTCCTGATCCAGGTAAAACAAAGGTTTAATGCTATGTTTCGTAATAAAGGCGAGTTCTGATTCAGCTTTCTTCAGACTACGGTGATTGACGATATCATTCGCTGTAGTGGTCCCAATTCCGGGAATCTTGAGCAGCTGTGATTTTTTTTGACTGAAAACAGCCTCTACACCTCCAGCAAAACTCACTAGATTTCTGGCCAATACGGCACCAACTTTGGGTAAATGAGTAAGTGCTATCTTATAAAGCAAGTCATCTTGCTCAGTCATGTTTTATATATCAATCATGGGTAAACTTGAAATACAACTGAACAAAATAATAGATTAGCTCTCACAAATAGGTATGAACGAGCGATAAAGATGACAAAAAAGAAGAAATATTATGTTGTGTGGGTTGGCGCTAAGCCAGGCATTTATCAAAATTGGGAAGATTGTCAGGCTCAAATTATGGGCTATCCGCAGGCCAAATACAAAAGCTTTAAGACACTGGCTGAAGCTAAGGATGCACTTGCAGGTAAACCATCTGATTTTCAGAATAGCAAGGAAAGTAAAAGCAAAAAGAAGACACCACTCAACCATGAAGGCGTCAATTGGAAAAGTATTTCGGTTGATGCGGCTTGCAGCGGAAATCCAGGTGTACTGGAATACCGGGGCGTTCACACTAAGTCTGGGGAAGAGATCTTTAGACAGGGTCCCTTTCAAAAAGGCACCAACAATATCGGTGAATTTCTTGCTTTGGTGCATGCACTGGCCTTACTTAAGAAAAAGGGTGCGCATCAAATGCCTATCTACTCAGATAGCAGGACGGCAATGGCCTGGTTGAGAAATAAGAAACTCAAAACCACCTTGCAGCGATCACCTGACAATGCCACTCTGTTCAACCTGGTTGATCGCGCATTATCCTGGCTAGACAGTAATAGTTATGAGAATCCCATATTGAAATGGGAAACAGAAAAATGGGGAGAAATTCCCGCTGATTTTGGCAGAAAATGATTTTATTTTAGCCTTGGACGGATCATAACTATCCATGGGTTTTGGGACTATACAAAACGCATAGGATACTCGGCATCCACAATACCCTTCTTAATTTGTTCCAATTTTCTTTTAATCCTTCGCTTACGCAAAGGTTTCAACGATTCCGTGAATAGGATTCCATCCAGGTGGTCATATTCGTGCTGGATAACCCTCGCATCCAGACCTGAAAAGGTTTCAACTTTTTCTACAAAATCAGGTGTCAAATAACGCAATGTAATGGTACTTGGACGGTCGACATCACCGCGAATATCCGGAATGCTGAGACATCCTTCTTCGTAAGCCCAGACCTCACCAGTCAATTCGACTTTATGCGCATTAATGAATACCTGCTTAATTCCTTTTTCTTCTTCATCCTCTTTTTTTATCTGAGTAGTATCCACGAGGAAAATTCGAATCGAATGCCCAATCTGAGGTGCTGCCAGACCCACTCCATTCGCATTGTACATGGTCTCCCACATATTACTAAGCAGATCACCCAAACCCGCGTATGAGGGCTTAATATCAACAGCCTTCTTTTTCAAGACCTTGGTACCATAAGCATAAATAGGTAAGACCATCTTAATAGTGCTTTAAATAATCTTGTAAAATTAAGATTGCACTAACTTTATCAATTAATTTCTTGTCTCTTCTTTTTTTCTTTTTATACCCGCTCATTAGAATAACTTCTTTTGCCTGTTTTGAAGTTAATGATTCATCATGAAAATCAACTTGAATCTTCGGAAATTGTTTACGAATTTGATTGGCTAATTTTTCGATTTCCGGAGCCAGTTGGGCCGGATTCCCATCTGGGTGATAAGGATATCCCAACACAATTTTAATTACTTCTTCCTTTTCAAAATACTTGCCTAGAAATGTCAATAACTCGGATGTAGGAATGGTCTCAAGTCCACCGGCTACAATCTGTAGCGGATCAGTTACTGCCAAGCCAGTTTTTTTCCTGCCGTAATCTATAGCCATTATTCTACTCACTCTTCAAAGATATCCCAAAAATCATAGTTGCTTAATTTCAATAAAATAATTGCCTCCTTCCTTATAATGCCAAAGGATAAAAAAAAGATCCCCTACCATAACCTATGGCAAGGGATCTGATTTGTCCCAAAAGCTTATTGTATGACGGATTAATCCTCCTATCCGGTCGGATTAGTTGTCACTAGCTTAACTAACCCGAACAACGCACTTAGTCTAGTAAGATCATCCGTTTAGTCTGTGTAGATTGACTGGTCCTCAACTCGTAATATAATATGCCCGGAGTTAGTTCACTTCCCGTGAGATGAATCTGCTGGGAACCCGCCTCATAGTATTGATCGATGTATTTGACCACCTTGCCAGAGGGATCATATACTCTGAGAGAGGCCCTTCCCGCTACGTCCATGTGAAACTCGATGACTGTCTCAAATCTAAATGGATTCGGTCTATTCTGCATTAAAACCAGATTATTCTGATCCTGCTTTGGCTCAAAGCTGACGGCTAGCGGATAGAGGACGCCTCCCTCAGTGTAGAGCTCGGCGGCAAAGTCTGATTTTTCCAGATTCAGAGCTTCAGATAATGTCCCTTCAGCGAGTGCCTGCAAATTTAGATAGAACAGGGGAAGTGCCGGATCGATCTGAAGACCTTCCACATGAATACTGCTAAGAGCCATTTTATTGGATTCCACCCGATTGACAAGATCAATTGTGATTTCAAGCTGTCCTTCCTCGATACCCACTAAGTTTAAGATGCCTGGTGCCCCCTCGATCATTAGTTGAATGCCCTCAATAGATTCTGATTGAGATAAAAAGACCGGTACTTTGAGATTGTCTCCCGCGGCAAAGGATTGATCCTCAGCCGTTAACAATTTGCTGTTGAAGCTCCGACCACTAGATCGCGATGCAAAGACGTTGTCATCGAGATCACCAATTTTTACCCCGATAAAGTTTTTATATCCAGTCAGATTATCAGCATATACCTGAATAGATTCCGGAAAGTCCTCTTCCAGAGCTCTGGTAGGTCTTTTAAACTGATACTTGGCATCTACAAATCTCCAGGAAGTATTGTCCGGAAAACGGTCGAAATTGCCCAGCAGAACCTTTCGCATCTGGATCAAATCAATAGGATTAATCTTTCCATCTGCATTTGCATCGGCAGCAATTAATTTATATGCACTGGTTATTGGCTTAATTCCCAGAATATGTTTTTGCACCTTGATTAGGTCGGCTGTTGATACGCCGTTGCCATGGTCTGAATCTTTCAACGGTATGATGGTAGCATGATCCATTTTCTCCAATCCAAGGGCATAAAGACCTTCATAACCGGTTGTAACCACCTTTTCGTCATCGTCGCTGGATATTCTTACTTCCACATTGGCCACCTGATCCTGGGTTTCGGTATTAATATAACCCGTAATCGATCCGCCGGTTTGTGGTGGTTGAGGGCCACCTCCACAGACATCGCTATTGTCATAAAGCATCAGCATGACATTGGCATAATCTGCAGTGTTTGCAACGGTGTCTTTTACCCAGAATTGGACCGGAATCACCGTTGGTTCACTTACATAGTCATCACAAGAAAATTGCAGATTTGTAGCGCTATCGGGCGGTACTGGTGAATTATCGTTGGCAAATCCCTTAGCAATCAAATACACTAAATTGGCCATATCTCCACCACATGGAGGGGCACTGCTACTATTGTATTCCTTGGCCCAAACCTCGGCCATACCCACATCAATTATTCCATTTCCACTAGTGTCCATCGGAGTAAGTGTAGTCGTCAGGGAGGTATATGCTACTACGCTGGGAGCAGCATCACTACTTATGCTAAAGTTAGAATTGAGCTGAGTGGAATTGCCACAGTCGTCCTTGGCAACCCACACGAGATTATAATCTCCTGGAGGTACTGGTTCTGTAGGAGCAGCAATTTCCCCAGTGCCTTGACCAACAACGATTCCAGCCTGATTTTTTAGTGTCCAGCTTACTGATGGCTCAGCTCCACATGCATCGGTCGCGTCAATCTCGCTGCTGATCATTCCATTGCAATTAGCAGTTTGTATATCCGCAACCAACGAAAGTTGATTAATTACCGGTGCTACTGTATCCACTACCTTAATGTATTGACTGAAAGTGATCGAGCCGGGTTGCTTTGCTATAGTGGCCCAATCGGCACCCTGTCCGACTTGACACCAGTCAACAACACACCAGGTACGCAGTACTTTTTGACAAGCCTCACCGGTTATAATGTCAAATACCTTATCAAAGTATCCCATACCAAATTGACCACAAGAGGGTAAAATTTGTGGCAGAACCGGACCTGGAGTTTGAATGGTAACTTTCCCATCTATGCCAAATACTACCCCACATCCATAGACTGTGGTATCTTTTACTGAAAGTTGGATATCCATCAGATCTAGCGGACATTTTTCGATAAATATCTTCTGCTTAGCATAGACAACATCCATCATTCCGTGGTCGCTCGATACGTTGGCAATAAATTCCCTAAGGATATGGTTATCTGCACAACCCTCCAATGGCAAAGTATACCTCTCACTGAGGTTACCACCACAATTGTCACTGACCAGTCCGTCGTAATACTCTGTAGTTACCACGGTCTCCAGATCACTGCATTCAATGTTTTTCACCTCAAAAGTGCCTTGGTTCAACACATCGGTCGCATATATGCCAAATGCGTCTTGAATGGCGTCAGTGTCGCTTTGGGAAAACATATCTGCATAGAATTGTACATATGCATTGCAGGAAATGGTTATATCCTCCAGTTTATCTATCACAATAGGAGCTAGTTTGTCTTCCACATTTACGACGCCCCAACACTTGTCAACATTACAATTCTGATCAATGATAAGCACTTCTACCATGATGGCCTTACCCACATCGTCACAGCAAAACGGTACCTCTGGAGTAAATCCAAATTCAAAATCGTCCTTGCAAATTCCGGCATCATTCATCACCCAATCCGCATAGTTTTGATAGTAATCGCCAATCGGTGTGCTAACTCCTTGCACATATCCACATGCCGTTTCCCAATCGGTTCTTCTGGCCAGAATCTGATAAATGGCACAATTGTCATAACTCTCAGCGTCCATGCTGAGGGCCTTCATAAATGTAAATTGGTCCACATTAGTTAGCGATAAGTTTACTGCGTCATGGCAAACGGCAACAGCCGCAGTAATATCTGATACAATCAAGACAACTGTGTCCAACCGAAACTGTCCACAGTGATCTTGTGACCGGTAAACCAGGATTTCACGATAAGGAGCAATGTTCCAGATCGGCAAGGTGATCACCTGATTTGCCTGATAGTGGTGAAATGAAAGGCTCACGATTCCAGATACGGTGACACTGATATCAGCGGGGTCACTACAATTGTCAGTCACGGTTGCATAGGGCGCGAGTCCATGTCCTACACAATCATTCGGTGTCATTCCTACAGTATCGGTCAGGTAGAGTTTAGTAACACCATCAATTGTATGTTCGACGAGTGACAACCGGCTGGTATCAAACTCAACCTCTGGAGGCAGATTGTCGATGATCACAATAGTATCCTGACACATGGTATCCTGACCACAGTTGTCATGTAAAAACCAGGTCCGCATAACGGTCTTGGTATTGCCACAGGAAGGCCATTCCATATCAGTAAAGGTTACGGCCACTCCGCATTGATCGGCAAAACCAGGAAGTAGCGGTATGGTATCACCGTCAGGCCCTCTATATCCAGGAGCCCGCAACGGTAGAGAATCCAATGGATTGGGATCAACTCCACAAACAATAGTGTCCCTTCCATCCGGACAGATTAGTGAATCACTTAAAATATTTACTCTAGCCACATAGGTTGTATCGGTACATAAAACCGGACCGCCCGGAACACTCCACATTCGATAAATCACTTTTGAATACATGCTGTCACAATCAGCTATGGCAATTGGCCAGGGTGTAGACACTAATTGTAGTCCCATCATGCCACAATTATCGACGATGTTGGGCTGATAACCCGGATCACCCGTCACTTGAGCAGCCGAATCCATACATGATACTACCTGTGAACTACATTCAATCTCAGGAACACAGGGAACTTGAGCACTCACCAGCCGAAAGCCAGCAAAACTTAATAAGAAAATAAGTAAATACTCTTTTTGCAGGGGAAAGTTGTTGACATAGCTATCCAATGTCAAACGAGATGTACACGTTTTCATGAGACCTTAGTTTTAGATATAATTAATTTGAAGCAGTGTATATCAGCATTTAGACTGACTACACAGGGGTAAGAAAGGTTATCTCAGATCTTGATCGGTGTAAAAAAAATACTGATAGTTCAAATATCTGCTTCCTGACCGTTGTTTGGATCAGCGTCATGCATGATATCCTCCCATCACTTTCAAACAGTTACTCTGCAAATATATATTATAAATTTTAATAATATATAAATGACTCGTCGCTAATGGTACAATATTTAATTTAAAATATGTTTTAGCTTTATAATGAGTTCATTACACATCTGGAATCTTATCAACTGTGAGAACTTTAACATTCACGGCAAATGAAAAAGGCGACTGGTATGCTGCCGGTCGCCTTCAAAATCTAAAACTAAGTCTAATTTTATAACTGCTTCTTTGTCTTTATTGTAGCACAGACAGTGTCTCCACCTCCTTCGAATCCCAATTCATTTCAGTATACTTAAATAATTTGCCTTCTGACCAGATAATTCCGGATCAGCCGTGCGGCAATGGGTAGGATTAGGAATAACCAGAGGTTCATGGATTGAATGCGCTTTATATTATATATGAATCAATTATCATACCAAAAATGATGAGAACAGAAAAAAAATAAAACTCAAGGATCCCAGGCCCCTTATTTAAAAGTTAGCCATGGTAGAAGGGCTCTAGGATCTAACCACAGGAATTTGTCTCTGGCAATGTTTTTGGATTTTGTGGCCAGCTTTTACTTGTCTTTTCAGCATAGGTTGCGGAGCTCCCCGATCCGAATTTCCCCTCTGGGATCTGGGAGCCTAACTCCGCCAGAATAAAGGCAGAATAATTAAGTGTCACACTCAGAAACCACAAACAGAAAAACTAAGGGATCCTAGGAGACTGTTGAAATACCCAACTTGCGCTGATTTTACTACCAATATTTCATTATTTCAAAATAAAAAGCCGTTCTCGTCGTTACTGACTTCGTTGATCCTCAGTCAGTTACAGCCCCGTATCTTCCCCGTCCGTACCGGCACGGGCGGGCTTCGCCTCACCTCGTCAGAAAACGACGATTTACGGCTTCAGCAATCAACTTGAGTATTTCAACAGTCTCCTGGAGCCAATTTTATAACCGGCTCTAGGATCTAACCACAGGAATTTGTCTCTGGCAATGTTTTTGGATTTTGTGGCCAGCTTTTACTTGTCTTTTC
>JABDLW010000418.1 GCA_013001805.1 Saprospiraceae bacterium
ATCTAAACCCTGAGTACTTGCTTTTAAAGATCCATCATCGGCAAATTCATCTACCACCCGCAAAGCTCGAATGGAGGAAAAATAAATACGTGAATTGATATTTGGGCTTTCAATGGGCGCGAAATCATCATGTTTTGAATTAACGGCTGCTCCCATGTTCTCGATTAGAACATCATCTGAAATATAATTGTGCTTGAGTCCCGCTGCACATCGTTTTACGTCGTTTATAGTGGCCTGGTACTGCCCGTCTTTCAGCCCAAGGGCAAGAAATTGTTTATAGTACTTTACCGCGGCAGCAAACTCATGCTTTTGATGCATGGTCTTTGCCAAAAGCAGCACTACATCGGGATTTGTTCTTTTGCTCTCATTTTCCAAATGTTGCAAACTTTCCAATGCTCCTTCCAGATCGTTGGACTTAAATTGGCATTCTGCCCACCAAAACCACGCCTGGGCATCCTTTGGTTTGCCCGGGCAATAGATTTCAAAAACTGAAGCCGCTTCCTGATACTGCCCCAATTGGTGATATTGTTCTGCTTGTTTTCGAAGATCCTTAGCAGCTATCTGTGCCTCCACTGATATATTAAAGCCAGTTGCTAAAATCACTAGAAAAATGCCCTTAATTCCAGCGCTAGATAACGTCTTCATGCCCAAATTGTTCCAGATAATCAGCAACCTTGCGCAAGAAAGATCCTCCCAGGAAACCATCTATGAACCGATGGTCGTAGGAAAGTGAAAGAAACATCTTATGTCGAATCGCGACTAAATCACCATACTGGGTTTCTACTACTGCTGGTTTTTTCTGAATAGTCCCGGTGGCCAGAATGGCTGATTGTGGCTGATTAATAATAGGAGTTCCCATTACGTTACCAAAAATGCCCACATTGGTCAAAGTAAAGGTGCCGCCACTGATTTCATCGGCAGTTAGATTATTCTGCCTTGCTCTATCTGCAAGCCTATTTACCTGTTTTGCCAATCCAATCAGATTGTATTCATCCGCATTTTTTATGACCGGCACGATCAGATTTCCCGTGGGTAGAGCGGTAGCCATTCCAATATTAATGTCTTTTTTAAAAATAATCTCGTCACCAACCAGCGAAGAATTGATTTGGGGAAAATCAATAATAGCCTTGGTAACTGCCTGAATGAAAATAGGCGTATATGTAAGCTTAGTGCTATGGTGCTCAAGATAAAATGCTTTGTGTTCTTCTCTCCACTTAACAATATCCGTCACATCTGCCTCCACAAAACTGGTGACATGTGGAGCAATCTTTTTAGAAGTAACCATATGCTCGGCAATGATCTTGCGCATACGATCCATCTGAACAATCTCATCACGACCCGTGCGAACTTTCGGCGGGACTACAGGTACTTTCTGATCGACTTCTGCCGGGGATTTCTCCCCTGGCACCGGTATTTCACGCCGCAGGATTGAAGGCTCATCTGATGACACCCTGTCATCTAAAAATGATAATATATCACGTTTGGTTACCCGGCCATCGAGACCGGTTCCATCAATAGTGCCCAATTCTGCAAGAGTTACTCCTTCTTCCGTTGCGATTTTACGAACTAAAGGTGAGTAGAATCTTCCTTTGTAGACGGGAGGCAGCTTTTTTCCAGGAGATACCTGCAAAGGGCCACGGCCATTAGATTTTGGTTCTTCACTCGCGACCGGCAAGGGCTCAATATCCAGAGGACTTACTGCCAGACCTTCCTCAGCCACATCGCTGGTCTCAATCACGGCTATGGCCGTCCCAACAGGTACGGATTCGTCTTCATTAAACAAAACTTTGGTGAGCTTGCCAGATACCGGTGAAGGAATTTCACTGTCAACTTTGTCAGTCGCAATTTCCAATATGGTTTCATCAATTTCCACATCATCACCCTCATTTTTTAACCACTTGAGGATTGTCGCTTCCATGATACTTTCACCCATTTTAGGCATCACTAATTGAAAATCTGCCATGACAAGCTTTTTGAGTCAGAATGTAAAAGTACATCAATTATCGTGCTGATAAAAACTTTCGCAGCATGTCAAGTGCATACATACTCGCATATTTAATATTCAATAGCCGGTCTTTTACGAAGAGAAATTGTCTCGTTTTAATGTCTGACTTGTCACCTACGGCAATGCATACAGTCCCGACTGGTTTTGTATCAGATCCACCTTCCGGCCCGGCAATACCTGATACCGCTATGGCCACATCACAACCTATCACCCTTATTGCCCCTTCTACCATTTCTCTGACAGTTTGGATACTGACTGCCCCATGGCTTTCCAGGGTAATAGATTTCACGCCCAGAATCTTTTCTTTAATCCCATTGTCGTATGCGACAATGGTGCCGCGAAAGTAAGCACTGGCACCAGGTATCGAAGTGATAAGATGGGAAATATGACCCCCGGTACAACTTTCTGCTGTCCCCAATGTCAGTCCTTTGGATTTCAGTAAATTTCCTACGTGTTCTTCCAGGAGTTCATGATCGTAACCGTAAACGTGGGTGCCTAGTACACCCACTGTTGCCCTCACCGCCTCTTGCAAGATTTGATCGATCCTAACTTCTGAACCCTTAGCGCCCTCGACGGAAAGTCGCAATCTTACTTGTCCTTGTGCTGGCAAGTAGGCCACTTTGACCGGATGACCTTCAAGGATTGGTTCGATGATCTCTGCCAGGACAGACTCACCGGTACCGCTTGTCCGGATGGTTTTCTGCCGAAAGATGATCCGATTCAGATCTTTCACTCTGGGTACCACCCCATTCTCCATAATGTATCTCATCTCGTGTGGCACTCCCGGCATTGAACAAAGCATTCTATCTCCGAACTCAAACCACATCCCTGGAGCAGTTCCACGATTGTTAATGATCAATTCTGCCCTATCGGGCATAAAACACTGCTCCTTGTGAGCTGCCGTAATTGGAATATTTCTCTTCAGGAAAAGATCACTCAACCGAGTAAATGTATCCTCAGAAAACACCATATCGCATTCGAAGAATTTAGCCAATGCTTTCTTGGTAATGTCATCTTTCGTAGGTCCTAAACCTCCGGTCATAATTACTAACTCAGCCACTTTGAAGGATTGTTGAATGGCTGAGCAAATATCATCTTCAACATCACCAACGCTGGTTTTTCTCACGATCAAAATTCCCTCCATACTTAATCTGTCAGCTATCCAGGCCGAATTGGTATCGACAATCTGACCTAGTAAAATCTCATCTCCGACCGTGACTATTGCTGCCCTCATTTAATATCTGATTTCTTTGATCCGAAATTTGTGTTGAATACCATTGACTTCGGAAACTTTCAATGCTCCCGATTCTTCCACACCGACGATACTCCCTTTGAAACTGGCCCCGTCAGGAAGATGGAAATCAATAATCTGACCTACTTTATACAGGCTTTCCGTATAGATATCATCCAAAACTCTCTTTTGCTGTTTTATCTCTCGATAATAAAGATCCAATTTCTCATATAGTTTACTTTTCAGGTTATCAAGGTGGTATTGCTGGCCGGTGACAAGTGAAAGTGACGTAGGATTTATCAGGTCTTCTCCAAATTTGCATTGATGCACATTCAACCCGATCCCAATGACTGCCCACTGATAGATGTGACCTTGCAAAACGTTTTGAATCAGCACACCTGCAATTTTGTGATCATCGATGTACAGATCATTAGGCCATTTGATCTTCACTCTTGCCAGCTGGATAAAATCACTCAGAAAAAAACGTAAAGCTACGCATACAGCCTTGTTCAGGTAAAACTGTTCTGAAATCTCTAAAAATCCTGGCTTTAGCACAACTGAAATGGTTATATTTTCCCCGGGATCGCTTTGCCAAATGGTGCCCATTTGGCCACGTCCCTTTGTCTGGTGCTGAGTGGTGACTAAGGTTCCTTCCTCAACAACGCCTTTTTTTATCAATGATAAGGCTTCATCGTTTGTGGAGCTCAATGTCTGGTACTCATAAAGAACCTTTCCAACAATATTGCTGTTATGATCTTTACTCAATTTATTTTAAGTAAATTTGTTAGTTAATAAGGGTCTCAATTGGCTCATTTCTGCACATAAAAACACAATTTGAATTTAAAAAGGCAGTCTTCTGCACAAATTATAACTGATCGCAATCTTGAGAATTTAATCATTGATGCGATTAGGGATATCAAAGGTAAAAGGATTACCAAACTGGATTTGGGAGAAATCGAAGATACACCAGCAGATTGTTTTATTATCTGCGAAGGTGAATCAAATACTCAAGTGAAGGCAATTGCTGATAACATTTCGAGGAGTGTGTGGGAAAATTCAGGTCTAAAACCAAGCCATGTGGAAGGCGCTATGGCAGCCAGATGGATATTGGTCGATTACTTCTCCACAATTGTCCATGTTTTTCACCCTGAGACACGAGCTTTTTATGAGATTGAAGATTTATGGAGTGATGCGAAGGTCACATATTATGAAAACCTCTAGATGTAGGAAGCAATCTTACTATGGATAGCAATAAAAATAATAATAACGATAACGAAAATAAGGACAACAAGAGGTTCAATAAGTTTAATTCATTTTGGATTTATGGGTTAATTGCGCTGGTCTTATTAGCTTCTCAATTACTTTTTGATCCAGGATTCACGGCATCAGAAGATATCTCTTTTAGGGATTTTGCCAGTTTTGTCGAACAGGGTGACGTAAAAAAAGTAGAAGTCGTTAATAAGACTTACGCTAATGTCTTTATCAAAGGCGACCGGCTAAGTGATGCCCGTCATGCCAAAGCTAACCAGAATCAATTCAGTATCAATAGTCCCAACTATCAATTCAACATAGGATCCGTTGAGACTTTCGAGACCAAGCTGAAGGAGCTAAATGAATCGGTGGCCCCTGAGAACAGGGTGGACATTACCTATGATGAAAAGATAAATTTCTGGGGCAACCTTTTGGGTTGGCTCCTGCCGATATTTTTAATCGTGGCAATCTGGCTATTCATCATGCGACGGATGAGTGGTGGAGCCGGAGGCCCCGGAGCCCAAATATTTAATATCGGTAAATCCAAAGCGACACTCTTTGACAATAATACACTCAAGGTGAATGTTACCTTCGAAGACGTAGCAGGTCTCGATGAAGCCAAAGAAGAAGTGATGGAGGTTGTTGACTTCCTGAAAAATCCTAAGAAATATCAAGCGCTGGGTGGTAAAATTCCTAAAGGGGTTCTACTGGTAGGACCTCCCGGAACTGGCAAAACATTACTTGCCAAGGCTGTAGCAGGTGAGGCTGGAGTACCATTTTTCAGCATTTCCGGTTCTGATTTTGTCGAAATGTTTGTAGGGGTCGGGGCATCGCGTGTTCGTGATTTGTTTCGACAGGCCCGCGAAAAGGCACCTTGTATCATATTCATAGATGAAATCGACGCCATCGGAAGAGCCCGTGGTCGCAATAATGTACCGGGTGGCAACGATGAGCGCGAAAATACCCTCAATCAATTATTGGTAGAGATGGATGGGTTCAGTACCGATAAGGGAGTGATTTTAATGGCTGCAACCAATAGACCTGATGTACTGGATTCAGCTCTTTTGAGACCGGGTCGCTTTGACCGTCAAATAGGGATAGACAGGCCGGATCTGAAGGGTCGTGAACAAATATTCAGAGTACATCTCAAATCTATTAAGATCTCGGAGGAAGTAAAACCGGAAATTTTAGCAGAAATGACTCCGGGATTTGCCGGAGCGGACATTGCCAACATTTGCAATGAGGCTGCATTGGTGGCTGCACGTAGGGAGAAAAAGGCCATTGATCTAGAAGACTTCAACTATGCCCTGGACCGGGTAATCGGGGGATTAGAGAAAAAGAACAAATTGATCTCTCCCGAGGAGAAAGAGATCATTGCTTTTCATGAGGCCGGCCACGCAATTTGTGGATGGTATCTGGAGCATGCATCTCCACTGGTCAAAGTGACCATTGTGCCAAGGGGAATCGGTACTTTGGGGTATGCCCAATATTTGCCCAAAGAGGAATATATTACCAGGACGGAACAATTGTTAGACCGAATGTGTATGACATTTGGTGGCCGTGCAGCGGAAAAAATAGTCTTTGATAAGATTTCTACCGGTGCACAGAGTGATCTTGATCAGGTGACCAAGATGGCATATAGCATGATCTCCGTATATGGAATGAATAGTAAAGTGGGTAACGTCTCCTTCTACGGCCTATCGCAAGATCAATTTGTCAAGCCATATTCTGATGACACAGCTACCCTTATAGATGATGAAGTACGCATCTTGGTAGAGGGACAGTACCAACGGGCTCAGGATCTTCTGACTAAGCACCGGAATGAGCTTGAACTGCTGGCTACTCACCTTCTCGAAAAGGAGGTCTTGTTGAAATCAGACGTTGAAAAATTAATCGGGTCGAGACCCTTTCCCGTACCTCCGCAACACGAGGATGCAGAAAAACTGGCGTCTGGAAATGGTAAACCCCATTCGGGTGAGAAACCAGTTGAAAAAGTCGATAGCGAAGAAGAAGTTTAATTCACTCCCCTTGCAATCAAAATGTGCCCTACACATTTGATTACCTTTGTATATTCCTGGTTGATTTACAAAGTCATCGAATATGCATCACAAAAGAAGGTCATTTATCAAACTATCAGCCGTGGCCGCCGCCTGGTTAGGGCTGCCTCAACCTAATAATGCTCAAGGTTATGAGCTCGATCAAATCAAGCGCATTTTGGAGCGGCCTACCCCCAAGAGACCGGATAGCCAGCAACCCGTTTTCAACCTGCGTAAAAATCCGATAAGCCAGGTCAAAGTTGCCTTACTGGGTTTGGGCAATAGGGGTACTGGTCAGGCCAGACTGGTTAATGCACTGTACCCGGAAAAGGCCAAAATTACAGCGATTTGTGACCTGAGGGAAGCACGAATAGCACCTACGCTTGAGGCGCTCACAGCTGTGGGGCAGAAACCTGCTGTTTATTCAGGAAGAGAAGACGCATGGATGGAAATGTGCCGTAGAGATGATGTGGATCTGGT